>NZ_JBIUWM010000027.1:0-83259 GCF_044743445.1 Pseudomonas sp. NPDC087615
ATCGTTGGGTTTTACAACAACGAACGGCTGCACTCGAAACTGGGATATCTGCCACCGACCGTTTACGAACGGGCGATGGCGTCAAAATCACCTATTGAGGTGTCCGGAATTAGTTGACCACTACACAAGCCCGCTCCCACAGGGGATCGGGGTGGTCATGGAGTTTGTGGCTGGCGGTGAGGCTCCCACATTTAGGCGGAGGTACTGACCAGCGAACCGGATGTGCTCGAATCCGATTCCTGCAACGCCTGCAACAACGACGCCGTGGCGGTTTGCAGTGAAGCTGAAGTCGCGGCCACTTGTGCTTGTGCGGTAGCCACGTCGGCAGCCTTGGCATCAGCACTGTCCTGCTTCGCTTGGGCCGCTTTCAGCGCTTGCTGCTCTTCCTGCAACTGCTTTTGCAACTCGGCAATTTGCTTGCGCAGTTCTGTCACCGAATCCGATTCTTCGCTGCTGCTGGAACTGCTGTCGCCCGCCTGCGCAGCGCCGCCTGCTGCGACTGTGCGGGTATCAGCGGTCGTGCCGGTGCTGGCCGACGCCGTGGTGGAGGTGTCTTCACTGACATCGCTGATCGACGTTTTGCTGGCCGACGTGGTGAGGGTTTGATTGATCGATACAGAACTGATGCTGACCATGGGAATGCTCCAATGCCGGTTATAGATAACCGGTCATCGACCATGGCCGCCGCAAATTGAGATCGACTGTGTACCGACTCGGTATCCGATCCGGTACACAGTCAACGAGTCAGGCGCTCAGGCGGGCGGTGACTTCGTTCAGTTGCCCGGACAGGCCGTGCAGGTTCTGGCTGGCGCTTTCGGTGCGCTGCACGTTGTCGAGGTTGGTGCTCGCAATCGAAGTGATCTCGGTCAGGTTGCGCGAGATGTCCTCGGCCACCGACGTCTGCTCTTCGGCCGCTGTGGCGATCTGGCGGTTCATGTCGCGGATCGCTTCTACGGCGTGGGTGATGCGCTCCAGCATCGCGCCTGCCTGAGTGACTTGCTCGACGCTTTCATCGCTGCGCGCCTGACCGCTGTCAATGGCTTGCGCGGCGTCCACAGCACCGGTCTGCACGTTCTGGATGATCTGATTGATCTCGATGATCGACTCCGCCGTGCGCTGCGCCAGGTTGCGCACTTCGTCAGCAACCACAGCAAAACCGCGCCCTGCCTCACCGGCCCGCGCGGCTTCGATTGCCGCGTTCAGCGCCAGCAGGTTGGTCTGCTCGGCGATGCCGCGAATCACTTCCAGCACTTTGCCGATACGGCCACTGTCGGCTTCGAGACGACGGATCACCGTGGCGGTGTTAGTGATTTCGCTGCGCATTTGGGTGATGGAGCGGATGGTGCTCTGCATAACCTTCTCACCCTGTTGGGCAGACTGGTCGGCATCGTCGGCAGCACGCGCAGCGTCAGCCGCGTGGCGCGCTACTTCCTGGGCGGTGGCGGACATTTCGTTCATTGCCGTGGCCACCTGATCGGTGCGGTTGAACTGCTCGTTGGTGCCGCCGGCCATGGTGGTGGCGATGGCGTTCAACTCGCCGCTGGCGCTGTCCAGATCGCTGGCGCTGCGTTGCAGGCGAGTGAAGGTTTCAGCGAGAAAATCACGCAGGGTGTTGGCGGCAGCCGCCAGGTTGCCCAACTCGTCCTGACGGTCGCTGACCACACGCTCGGCCAGTTTGCCGCGACTCAACTGCGTCACGTAATCAATCAGCTTGCGGATCGGCTCGACCAGGTTGCGGTTGACCAGCCACAGGCTCAACAGACCGATCAGCAGGCCCGACGCGAGCATCACCAACAGCCCAAGCCACACGGTGCGATCGGCTTCGGCGCTGATCGATGCCGACTGTTCGCTGCCCTGCTTGCGCAACTCGGCCACCAGTTCGCTCATCTGATCGCTGGCGGCGCGGTCGACACCTTTGACGGCGTTGTCGCCGGCAACCGGATCGCCACCGGCGGCCACATAGGCATCGCGGCCCTTCTGATACGCGGCGCCGAGTTGGCGATGCTCGTCACGCAGACGTTCGATACGGGTTTTCAAGCCGGGATCAATACTTTTCTGGCTGGCCAATTCGCCGAGGATGTTCTGTACATCGCGCTGACGATCTTCGAACTGCCCCCAATACTTGCTCAGATCCGCCGGTTGCTTGCCGCGCAGCAGGACGTTTTTCCATTCCTGCACCTGCACTTTGAATTGCAGGTTGGCTTCGTCGATCAGTTGCGAGGTGTGCAACGGGCCGGCAATCAGTTGGCTGTAGCTCTGCACGCCGTTGGACAGGAAATGAAAGCAGGCCAGCGCGATCAACAGCATCGCTAGCAGACTGCCGCTCAGCAGGGCGAGAATTTGCGCTCTCAGGGATTTTTGCAGCATTGCAGGTACTCATGGCAGGGATGAGGCACGCCCGTTTCAGGCGTGAAAAGTGGCCGGACTTCCCTGTCGGCGAACCGTGGCTTGGCCAACGGCGCGCAACCTAACGTACGTGTGATCGGCGCTCCAGAGCAGTTCTTGAGATATTCCCGACCGCCGGTAGTGCTTTGATTTGACGTCACTTTTTTGTCACGCAAACGTCATGTGACATTGCGATGATGCCCTTCAGGTGAACCTGTAAACCCTGCGCCAACCGCCCTCCTCGCAGCGAGCCTCCATGAACCACAGCCTCGATATCAGTCATCGCGACCCGGACTTGTTTGGCTTGCTCTACGGCTTCCGTTTTCTGCCCGGTGAACGCGGCCGCGAAATCGATTCGGCCACTGCATTGCGCTGTCTGCAAGGTGACAGTGACAGCGATGAATTCCTCTGGCTGCACCTCAATCTGGCTCACGCCGCGTGCGAGCGCTGGATGAAAAGCCATCTGCAATTGCCTGAAGAGTTTTTTGAAGCGTTGCATGAGGGCTCGCGTTCGACGCGCATCGAGCATGTCGACTCGGCGCTGTTGGCGGTGGTCAACGACGTGGTGTTCAACCTCAGCAGCATGGTGTCGTCGGATGTGTCGACGCTGTGGGTCTGCGTGCGCAGCAAACTGATCGTCAGTGCGCGCCTGCAACCGCTGCACTCGGTGGACAAACTGCGCTCGTCGGTGAAGGCCGGCGAACGCTTTCGCTCGCCCTCCGAATTGCTTGTACACCTGCTGCGCGACCAGGGCGAAGTGCTGACCCAGATCGTGCGCAAGACCAGCATGAGCGTCGATCAGGTCGAGGATCAATTGCTCTCTTCGCGACTGTCGACCAACCGCGCCGAACTCGGCGCCAATCGCCGCGTACTGGTGCGCTTGCAACGGTTACTGGCGCTCGAACCCGGCTCTTTACTGCGCCTGCTCAACCGTCCGCCGCCGTGGTTGCAGAAGGAGGACGTGAAGGAGTTGCGCAAGTCCACCGAGGAGTTTGCGCTGATCATCAACGACCTCACCGCCCTCGGCGAGCGGATCAAGTTGCTTCAGGAAGAGATCGCCGCCAACCTCAACGAACAGAGCAACCGCACGCTGTTCACCCTGACCGTGGTGACGGTGCTGGCACTGCCGATCAACATCATTGCCGGGTTCTTCGGGATGAATGTGGGGGGCGTGCCGCTGTCGCAAGACCCGCAAGGGTTCTGGATATTGGTGGCGCTGGTGGCGACGTTTACCGTGATTGCCGGGCGCTGGGCGTTTCGTAAACGCGGAGATTACTGATCCACTTTTTTCAGCCCATCACAAAGAGCGATGTAGGTCAGAGAGTGGAACGGATCACCTCACCGAGCCAATCCATGAACACCCGCACGCGCAGCGGTAGATGCCGCTGCCGCGCATACAGCAACGAAATCGCCATCGCCGGCGCGGTGTACTGCGCCAGCACCGTCACCAGTTCGCCGTTATCCAGATGCGGCTGCATGCCGGTGCGCGGCACCTGCACCAGACCAAAACCACCCAGGCAGGCCGACTCGTAAGCATCGGTGCTGTTGACCGTCACGCTGCCAGCCATCGGCAAACGCCGGACCTGGCCGCCCTCCTCGTAGACAAAACCCTCCGAACGCGCCCCCAAAACGCCGACGTAATGCACCAGCCGATGCTGCGCCAGATCCTCCAGCGTCTGCGGCACGCCGTAGCGCGCCAGATACGCGGGGCTGGCACAGTTGATCATGGGAAAGTCGCCCAGATGCCGGGCCACCACGGATTGATCGGGCTGCGCACCGATCCGCACCACACAGTCGAAACCCTCGCTGAGCAGATCGACCCGGCGGTCGGTGCTGCTGATTTCCAGCTCCAGATTGGGGTGGCGCGCCATGAACGACGGCAGGCGCGGCATGACCAGTCGCCGAGACAGGATGTTCGGCATGTCGACGCGAATCCGCCCCGTCAGCGAGGCCTCGTCCTGACGAAACAGCCCTTCGATCTCGTCCATGTGCGAGAGCAGATCCTTGCTCCGCTCGTACAACACCAAACCGTCCTGTGTTGCCTGCACTTTGCGCGTGGTGCGTTGCAGCAGCCGCGTGCCAAGCAACGTTTCCAGCGCCTGCACATGCTCGGACACGGTAGAACGCGGCAAGCCGAGGCTCTCCCCGGCGAGGGTGAAACTCGACAGTTCGCTGACCCGGACGAAGGTGCGCAGCAGTTCCAGTTTGTTCATCGGGGGCACTCGCTGATTGTTCGGTTTATTCGACCAGTGATTCCGGTTTAGCTCTGTTTATCACCTAAGGGCGGATAAATAAACTTTGCTCCATCCACTCACCGCCATTGAGGAAGTCCCATGAACCGCAAAATCGCATTGATCACCGGCGCCAGCCGTGGCCTGGGCAAAAACGCCGCCCTGCACCTCGCCGCGCAGGGCATCGACATCATCGGCACTTACAACAGCCGCGCCGATGAAGCCCAAGCGCTGGTGACTGAACTGGAACAACTCGGCGCCAACGCCGTGATGCTGCAACTGGATGTGGGTCGCAGCGAAGGCTTTGCCGATTTCGCCGCGCAGGTCGAGCAAGCGCTCAAACATTTTGACCGTCAGCGCTTTGATTTCCTGATCAACAATGCCGGCATCGGCGTGCACGCCCTGTTCACCGAAACCACACCGGAGCAGTTCGACCGGTTGATGAATATCCAGTTGAAAGGGCCGTTCTTCCTGACCCAGCAATTGCTGCCGCTGATCAACGATGGCGGGCGCATCATCAACATCTCCAGCGGCCTGACCCGCTTCAGCCTGCCGGGTTACGGCGCCTACGCCGCGATGAAAGGTGCGATGGAAGTGTTGACCCGCTATCAGGCCAAGGAGTTGGGGGCACGGCAGATCGGCGTGAACATCCTCGCGCCGGGCGCCATCGAAACCGATTTTGGCGGCGGCGCAGTGCGCGACAACTCGGCGGTGAACGCCATGGTCGCCAGCAATACCGCGCTGGGCCGTGCCGGGCAGCCGGATGACATTGGCGGTGCGTTGGCGTTGCTGTTGTCACCGGGTGGGCAGTGGATCAATGGCCAGCGGGTTGAGGCTTCAGGCGGGATGTTTCTCTAAACCCTGGGGTCCTGAAATCGCAGCCTTGTGAGCTGCGACTTCAGGCTTTCACCCCTCACAGGTGCTGCGCGTCAGCAAACGCTCGCGCACCACGTCATAACCCCAGTGATACACATAGGTGTACGGCAGAAAGAACAGCAACACGCCGATGTCGAGCAAAAACGCCTGCCACAAACTGACCGACAGCCACCCGGCAATCAGTGGCACACCCATCACGATCAAGCCTCCCTCGAACAACAAGGCGTGCACCACTCGCACCCAAGCGTTGCGCGCAATGTTCATGCGCTCAAGCAGGCGGTCGAAGAAGCGGTTGAACACCACGTTCCAACCTAGCGCCAGCAATGCGATCAATACCGTCACCGCGCCCATGTCGAGCAATGGTTTTTGCATGATCCACGCCAGCAACGGTGTGCAGATCACAATGGCCAACAGTTCGAAACCGACAGCCTGCAAGATACGTTCAGTGATGGATTTGTTGGCAGTCATGACCTGACTCCTTGAGTGAAGTTGGTTGCCATGATCCAACGCCAAACCGATACTTCATAACCAATAACCATCGATCAAGGCGATAGTTGATGATCTCGCAGGAAGTGTTGTTGGCGTTTGTTCAAGCGGCGACCCAAGGCTCGTTTTCGGCGGCGGCGCGCAAACTGGGGCGCAGTCAGTCGACCATCAGTGCAGCGGTGGCCAGCCTTGAGATCGATCTGGATCTGCAGCTGTTCGATCGCAGCAGCCGCAAGCCGACCCTCACTCCGGCCGGCCATGTGATGCTGCAACGGGCCGAGGCGATTCTCACGGCCAGCAGCCGCCTGGAAATCACCGCGCGACAATTGTCCCAAGGCGTGGAGCCAAAGCTGACCGTGGCGATTTCCGACACCTATCAATCAGCGCGTTTTGAAGCGGCGTTGATCGGGTTCGAGCAGCGTTATCCGGATATGGAACTGGAGTGTTTGATTGCCGAGTGCGACGACTTGATCGAACTGGTGCAGCGTGGTCGGGCACATTTGGCCTTTGCCGAGATGCAAGACAGTTACCCGCCGGACCTGCTGGCTTCCACCGTCGCCGAGCGCACCGATATCGCCCTGTTCGTCAGCCGTGAGCATGCGCTGACGACGCTCAAGCACATCGATCAAGCGATCCTGGAACAACATCGCGAACTGCGCCTGGCAACGATCGTCAATCCATACGACAGTCGCGCCAAAGGCCGTGTGTGGTCGGCGCCCAGTTACCTGATGCTGATGGAAATGGCCGAAATGGGCTTCGGCTGGGCACCGCTTCCGCGCTGGCTGGTGGGGCGTTTCGGCAACGGCACGCTGGTGGAACTGAACGTGCGCGGCTGGCCGAAACCGGTGTTTGTCGATGCTTTGTGGTCGCGGCTGCATCCGCCGGGGCCAGCGGGGAGCTGGTTATTGAGCAAGATGCTGGAATAGCGTGGCGGCCATACACGGGCAAGCCCACTCCCACAGGTTTCACCGCCAGCCCCAAACTCCATGACCACCCCGATCCACCGTGGGAGCGGGCTTGCTCGCGAAAGCGCAAGATCAGCCAAAGTAGCTGCGCCTGACACAACGCCTTCGTGAGCAAGCCCACTCCCACCAGTTTCACTGCCAGCCCCAAAATCCATGACCACCCCGATCCCCTGTGGGAGCGGGTTTGCTCGCGAAAGCGCAAGATCAGCCAACGTTGCTTTTGCCTGACACACCGCCTTCGTGAGCAAGCCCACTCCCACCAGTTTCACCGCCACCCCCAAACTCCATGACCACCCCGATCCACCGTGGGAGCGGGCTTGCTCGCGAAAGCGCAGGATCAGCCAACGTTGCTGCTGCCTGACACACCGCCTTCGTGAGCAAGCCCACTCCCACCCGGTTTCACCGCAACCCCCAAATTCCATGACCACCCCGATCCCCTGTGGGAGCGGGCTTGCTCGCGAAGAGGCCGGTATGGCCAGCGTCCCGTTCGGATCAGTCCAGCGCTAGCAACCGCGCTTCAATGAACCGCTGCTCCGGCGCTTGCCGCGTCAATTCCAGCGCCCGTGAATAAGCCACCCGCGCCTCTTCCACCTTGCCCAACTGCCGACAAAACTCCGCCCGCGCCGAATGCGCCAAGTGGTAGTCCTGCAACTCGCCACGATCCAGAATCCCCTCGACCAAGCTCAACCCAGCCAATGCCCCATCACGCTGAGCCACCGCCACCGCCCGGTTCAACTCGATCACCGGCGACGGCAGCACCCGCAACAGCACGTCATACAGCCCGACGATCTGCTGCCAATCCGTCTCCCCTGCCGATCCCGCCTCGGCATGCACCGCCGCTATTGCTGCTTGCAGACAATACGGCCCGAACCGCCGCGTAGTCAGCGCACGCTCCACCAGCGCACAGCCTTGGGCAATCAACCCGGCATCCCAACGCGAGCGATCCTGATCGCTCAGCAGCACCAACTCCCCGTTCGGCGAGGTGCGCGCCGGTCTGCGTGACTCGTGCAGTAACATCAGCGCCAGCAGCCCCATGACCTCGGGTTCCGGCAGCAACTCCATCAACAAGCGCCCAAGCCGAATGGCCTCACGGGTCAGGTCCTCGCGGATCAGTTCGGCGCCCATCGACGCCGAATAACCTTCGTTGAACACCAGATAAATCACCCGCAACACGCTGTCGAGGCGCTCAGGCAATTCGCTCAGGCTGGGAACTTGATAAGGGATTTTTGCATCACGGATCTTCGCTTTGGCGCGGACGATGCGCTGGGCAATCGTTGCCGGCGCCGACAGGAATGCGCGCGCGATTTCCTCGGTGGTCAGGTCGCAGACTTCGCGCAGGGTCAGCGGTACTTGCGCATCCGCCGCCAGCGCCGGGTGACAGCAGGTGAAGATCAGCCGCAAGCGATCGTCCTCCACATCTTCACCACTCCAGTCGGCCTGCTCCAACGCTTCGAGTTGCGCCAGCAGCAACGGCTGAGAAGCCTTGAAACGCGCACGCCGGCGCAACACATCAATCGCCTTGAAGCGCCCGGTGGACACCAGCCAGGTGCGCGGATTGTCCGGCACGCCGTCATGCTGCCAGCGCTCGACCGCGACAAAGAACGCCTCGTGCAAGGCTTCTTCGGCGAGGTCGAAATCGCCGAGCAGACGAATCAGCGTCGCCAGAATCCGCCGCGAGTCTTCGCGATAGACCTGTTCAACCCGCGCCCTGATCTCAGACATTCAATTGGCGCACGGGGCGTACTTCAACGCTGCCGACCCGCGCCGCCGGAATGTTACCGGCGACCTGGATCGCTTCGTTGAGATCCTTGGCGTCGATCAGGTAGAAACCGGCCAACTGCTCCTTGGTTTCGGCGAACGGGCCGTCGGTGATCGACAACTTGCCGTTGCGCATGCGTACCGTGGTGGCGCTCTGCACCGACTCCAGCGCTTCGGCGGCGACCATCCGCCCGCTGCCTTGAATCGACTCAGCGTAGGCCCAGCACTCCGCGTCTTCGGGGCTGTCTGGCGACGAGTGCAACAAGCGCTCATCGCTGTAAACCAGGCATAGATATTTCATGGCGTTCTCCTGATTCGAACGGATCAACTATGGCTGAAGATCAGGGCTTCTGATGGTTCGATGGCGATTTCCTCGAACATGAAGATAGGCGAGCCGGGGCACCTATCCATCTTTTGTTGTGAAGACACCTTTAGTCGTTCGGCGAATCGGTAGATCGACAGACGAAACAAAAAATTTCCGAGATGGGCAAAGTCGCTAGAATCCGGGGCTCATCTTTGTAGGAAAAAGGAAATTCCCGTGTCAGCCAAACTCGTGCCCTACGACAGCCTCAACGCCTTGCAGCGCCAGCAGGTCGAGGCCATTGAAATTCGCGCCGAGCAGATCAAATTCTCCGGTGATATCCACGGTGCCTTGCACACTTTGCTGTCGAAACCGGCGCCCGGCGTGAAGGGTTTTGCGCTGTTGGCGGACGAAGTGCCAGTAGCGTTCCTGTTGCTCAAGCGCCCACCGGTTTTACCGGCCTGGGCCGATGAACACAGCGCCACGTTGCATGCCTTGCAGGTCGATCATCGGGCCCAAGGCAAGGGGTACGGCAAGGCATGCCTGCAAGCGTTGCCGGAGGTCGCGCGCCAGGCGTGGCCGGAAATCAAAGGCCTGGAATTGTCAGTGGACGCCGACAACGACGCCGCCATCGCGCTGTACGCCAAACACGGTTTCGTCGACAGCGGCGAAGCGTACAAGGGCCGGATCGGCTACGAGCGACGCATGGGGCTGTTCTTCTAAATCATCGAGGGGATGCACGATGATCGATTCAATCGAAGCACTGGAAGCCATTTACGGATTGCCTCACGAGCGTTCAGTGCGCAAGCAGATCACTTTTCTCAACGAAGACTATCAGGCGATGGTGCGGGTCTCGCCGCTGGTGATCGTCAGCTCGGTGGGCGCCGAAGGCCTCGACAATTCACCACGCGGTGATGCGCCGGGGTTTGTGCGAATCATCGATGAGCGCACGCTGGCCCTGCCGGATCGCCCGGGCAACAACCGCATTGATACGTTGCGTAATGTGCTGCACGATCCGCGAGTGTCGCTGCTGTTCATCATTCCGGGGATTGGCGAGATGTTGCGGGTCAATGGCACGGCGTCTATCAGTGCTGAGCCAGCGTTGCTGGAGAGTTTTGCAGTGAACGGCAAACCGGCGAAAACGGTGTTGCTGGTGAACGTGCAAGCGGCGTACTTCCACTGTTCGAAAGCGCTTGTGCGTTCGGACGCGTGGAATCCTCAAACGCATCTACCGCGCTCTGCCCTGCCGAGTGCGGGCGCCTTTCACAAGCGCCTGAGTGACGGCCAGTTCGACGCGGACAGCTACGACCGCGAAGCACCGAAGCGAGTGCGTGACACACTTTACTAAGCACTCCAAACCACCCCTTGCCCCTGTGGGAGCGGGCTTGCTCGCGAATACGGTGTGTCAGCCAAGTAGATATCGACTGAAACGGCACCTTCGCGAGCAAGCCCGCTTGTACACAGGGGGGGTGCGCGTTTTTTAGAGGGTCAGGATCATCTCGTGCCACGCCATGCCGCCGTGGTCGGATTCCGACGGTTTGATGTAGGCAAAGCCGAACCCGGCGTAAAGCGCGATGTGCTTTTCCTTGCACATCAGGTGAATCGTCGCCTTGTCCATCCCGCGCATACGTTCGATGAACTCCGCCATCAAGCGCTTGGCCAGGCCCTGGCCCTGATAGTCGGGATGCACCACCACCGACATGATCACCACGTTCGGTCCCGCCGGGTCATGGCCGATCAGTTCCTTGAACGCCTCATCCGACATTTGCACATCAAACGCCGCGCCCGAGTTGACGAAGCCTGCGACGACCCCGTCCACCTCGGCAACGATGAAGCCATCCGGCCAGGTGGCGATGCGGGTGGCGATCTTCTCGCGGGTGGCGGCTTCGTCGCCTTCGTAGGCAACGGTTTCGATGGCGTAGCAGCGATCCAGGTCGGCGACAGTGACGTTACGGATGAGGGTGTTCATGGCAGCTCGAAAATCAGTGGAAACAAGGCTGTCAAGCATAAAGCACAAACACCGAGGCCGGTCAGTGACCGGCCTCGGCGCAGTGATTTCAGTGCTTGAGTGGCAGCCAGATTTCCAGCGTACCGGCATTGAGCCTGGGGTTGAAATCCTCGCTGTATCGCTCGAATTCCGGCGCATCGGCGGCTTCGCGCCCGGATTGCGGCAGCCAGGTTTTCCAGATGTATTGAAAGGTCGCGGGCAACTGATCCAGTGAACCTTTGTGCTCGAACACGGCATATTGCTGGGGCTGAACCTCGACCCAGCGATATTGCTCCGGCAGATCGTCAAGCTTGCTGATCTCAACGCCGGCAATGTACTCAAAACCACCCTGGCCATCAGGATTGCAGCAGATGCCGTAGGTCACTTCATTTTTCTGGCCCGGAATTTCGCCGAGGTGCGGGATGAACTTTTCCCAAAGCTGCGGGATGCCCTCGGTGGTGTCCTGAGTAAACCGTCCGCCCAGCCCGGCGATCAGCAGGAAGTGTCCATTTTCGAAGCGAGGTTGCGCCACTTCGACGCGTGTTTGCTCATCCATGATTCGACTCCTGGAACAAAAAAGGGGTTCGGCTGATGAGTATAGAAAGCCCAAACCGATTCGCACGGTTACAGCGCGTGCAACTGCTCGACGGCGCCCGAACCGACAAACTCGTTATAGCCCGATACGATCACGTACACCGCGAAATAGCAGAAGATCGCTGCAGATGCCATGTAGGAGTAACGCAGCAATTTGTCGCCAAGCAGCTTGCCACCGTGGCTTGCAGCGAAGCACAAACCGGCCGACCACAGCAGCCCGGCGCAGAGGAACCCGCCGAGGAACAGCGCCGAACTGAGCGGGCCATTGCCACCGGAACGGGCGATCAGCGTGCCCCCCACCGCCGCGAACCAGAGAATCGCGCTCGGCGAGGACATCGCCAGAAAGATCCCACGGAAGAACTCCTTGCGATGGGAGTTCTGTCCCACTTCAGCGGTTTCAGCGAGCAGCGCTTGGTGGTGAATCGCCGAGTAAATCATCTTCGCCGCAAAGTAGATCAACAGTGCCGACCCGCCGACCCACAGGACCCAGCGCACGGTTTCGTATTGCAGCAGCACGGTCATTCCGGCCAGTGCCAGCACCGCATAAACCAGGTCGCCGACGCAGGTGCCCAGGCCCAATGCGAAGCCCTGAAAGTATCCGCGCTGCATCGCCAGGGTGATCATGGCGATGTTGGCCACGCCGATGTCCAGGCACAGCGAAAGGCTCAGCAAGAAGCCGCTGGTGAATTCCATCAACCATTTTCCTTGGGCAAAAATTGTTAAAAAACGCGCTGGACAGTATGCCATCACTGACCTTATCTTCCGCCACAGGTCACCGCAGTGACCAGCGTCGCTCGGACGGTTCCGGGCGCTTACGTTATCCGAGGCAACAATGGCTGAACAAGGTTCGCCGCGCCGCTTTGCGCGCATTGATCGACTCCCCCCTTACGTTTTCAACATCACCGCCGAGCTGAAGATGGCCGCGCGGCGTCGTGGTGAAGACATCATCGACTTGAGCATGGGCAACCCCGACGGCGCCACGCCGCCGCACATTGTCGAAAAACTCGTGCAAGTCGCCCAGCGTGACGACACCCACGGTTACTCCACGTCCAAGGGCATTCCGCGCCTGCGCCGGGCGATTTCCAACTGGTACAAGCAACGCTACGAGGTCGATATCGACCCGGAAAGCGAAGCCATCGTCACCATCGGCTCCAAGGAAGGCCTGGCGCATTTGATGCTGGCCACACTGGATCAGGGCGACACGGTGCTGGTGCCGAACCCAAGCTACCCGATTCACATCTACGGCGCGGTGATTGCCGGCGCCCAGGTGCGCTCAGTGCCGCTGGTGCCGGGTGTGGACTTCTTCGCTGAGCTGGAACGGGCCATTCGCGGATCGATCCCGAAGCCGAAAATGATGATTCTGGGCTTCCCGTCCAACCCGACCGCGCAATGTGTGGAGCTGGATTTCTTCGAGCGAGTGATCGCCCTCGCCAAGCAGTACGACGTGTTGGTGATCCACGATCTGGCTTACGCCGACATCGTCTACGACGGCTGGAAAGCGCCGTCGATCATGCAGGTGCCGGGCGCCAAGGACATCGCGGTGGAGTTTTTCACCCTGTCCAAGAGCTACAACATGGCCGGTTGGCGTATCGGGTTCATGGTCGGTAACCCGGAACTGGTCAACGCCTTGGCGCGGATCAAGAGCTACCACGACTACGGCACCTTCACGCCGCTGCAAGTGGCCGCGATTGCGGCGCTGGAAGGCGATCAACAGTGCGTGCTCGACATCGCCGAGCAATATCGTCAACGACGTAATGTGCTGGTCAAGGGCCTGCATGAACTGGGCTGGATGGTCGAAAACCCCAAAGCCTCAATGTATGTCTGGGCGAAGATTCCCCAGGCTTATATGCATTTGGGTTCACTGGAATTCGCCAAGAAGCTGCTGGCCGAGGCCAAGGTTTGTGTCTCGCCGGGGGTTGGGTTTGGTGAGTATGGCGATGACCATGTGCGCTTTGCGCTGATCGAAAACCAGGACCGGATTCGTCAGGCTGTACGCGGGATTCGGGGGATGTTCCGGGCGGATGGGCTGGCTCCGAAAACTACCGCCTAACGCATATCCCCCTGTGGGAGCGGGCTTGCTCGCGAAAGCGGTGGGTCAGTCAGCATTGATATCGGCTGACACGACGCGTTCGCGAGCAAGCCCGCTCCCACACTGGTTTTGTGTAATCCATAAAATCCACCCACAAAAAAACCGCATCGCTGCGGTTTTTTTGTGCCTGATGCTTCGCTTAAACGAACAGCGACAACAGCAGGATAAAGCCCAACGCGACGATGGAGAGGATGGTTTCCATCGCCGTCCAGGTCTTGAACGTCTCGGCCACGGTCATGTTGAAGTATTGCTTCACCAGCCAGAAACCGGCGTCATTGACGTGGGACAGGATCAACGAACCGGCACCGGTGGCGAGCACCAGCAGTTCACGGTTAACGCCAGGGATCATCCCGACCACCGGCACCACGATGCCTGCGCCGGTGATCGTCGCCACGGTTGCCGAACCGGTAGCGACACGAATCACCGCTGCCACCAGCCACGCCAGCAGGATCGGCGATATCTGTGCGCTGACCGCCATGTGGCCAATCACATCGCCCACGCCGCTGGTGACCAGCATCTGCTTGAAGCCACCGCCAGCACCGATGATCAGGATGATCGCGGCCGTTGGCGCCAGGCTCGAATCCAGCCATTTGAGAATCTGCTGGGAGCCGATGCCTTGCTTGTGACCGAAGGTGTACAGCGACAGCAGCAACGCCAGCAGCAGCGCCGAGATCGGGTGACCGATCATGTCCATCCAGGTACGGAAGAAATGGCCGTCCGGCAGCGCCACGTCTGCGAAGGTTTTCAGCAGCATCAGGAACACCGGCAGCAGCACGGTGATCAGGGTGATGCTAAAGCTCGGCAGCTTGGCCGAATCGGTTTCACGGGCCAGTTGATCGACCAGTTCCTGATTCGGGTGACCCGGAATGTGCTTGGCGATGAACGTACCGAAGATCGGGCCGGCAATGATGGCGGTCGGCAGCGCGACGATCAAACCGTAAAGAATGGTCTTGCCGATGTCCGCGCCGAACACGCCGATGGCCAGCAGCGGGCCAGGGTGCGGTGGCACCAGACCGTGCACGGCAGAAAGGCCGGCGAGCAGCGGGATGCCGATCTTGATGATCGACACGCCGGTCCGACGGGCAACGATGAACACCAGCGGAATCAGCAGCACGAAGCCGATTTCGAAGAACAGCGGGATGCCCACCAGGAACGCGGCAAACATCATGGCCCATTGGACCTTGTCCTTGCCGAACGCGCGAATCAGGGTCTGGGCGATCTGATCTGCCCCGCCCGACTCGGCCATCATTTTGCCGAGCATGGTGCCCAGCGCGAGGATGATGCCGACAAAACCGAGCACGCCGCCGAAGCCGTCCTGGAACGCCTTGATGATGGTGCCGATCGGCATGCCGGACGTCAGGCCAAGGAACGCAGCCGCGATGGTCAGGGAAATGAACGGGTGAATCTTGAACTTGGTGATCAGGATAATCAGGCCGATTACCGTGACCACTGCATCGAGCAGCAGGAACGAGTCGTGGGACATGCCAAACATTAGGGGTGTCTCCTGGTTGTTGTTGTTATTAAAGCGGGTTGATCAGAAGTCGTGAGGACAGCGCTATCTGCTTGAACACACTCATACCGCCGGTTTCAGACCGTGGGCCTGCCACCAGACGTGAGCCTGCTCAGCCAGTTCTTCAACGCTGTGGATCGAAGCATTCAACGCCAGGGTCAACGGCTCGCCGACCGGCGATTGGAGGGTGGCGAACTGGCTTTCGATCAACGTGGCCGGCATGAAGTGGCCCGGGCGGTGGGAGACACGCTCGGCGGCGACTTCAGGGGTCAGTTCAAGAAACACGAAACCCAGGCCCGGCAAGGCACTGCGCAATACTTCGCGGTAACTGTGTTTAAGCGCCGAGCAGGTCAACACCGGGCGCTGGCCTTGGGCATCAACGCGACGCAGTTCATCGCACAGGCTGTCGAGCCAGCCGGCACGGTCTTCGTCGTTCAGGGGGATCCCCGCGCTCATCTTTTCGATGTTGGCGGCCGGATGAAAAGTATCGCCTTCAATGGCAGTGGCGCCGCTCAATTGGCACAGGGCCTCGCTGACGCACGTCTTGCCGCAACCGGCAACGCCCATGATGACCAGGGCGGTGATGGGATGACTCATATAACACCTCAGCGCGCAGACAGCGCTACCTTTGCTAGCTATGACTCTAGTGCACAGGCAGAAGTTGCCGACGCCTTCTTGTCGTTTTTTTGGGTTGCAGCAGGTTTGTTCACGATGCCAAAAAGCGAGGATCAGGCAGGATCTCGCTCACGCATTTGCAGCTGCATCAGGACAGCGCTACCTTAGTGCCTTGATTTTTGTTTGGCAAGCCGCCCGATGACCACCCCTAAAAACGATAAAAATACCCGCACCACCGGCCGTCCCACCCTCAATGAAGTTGCCCGCCTGGCCGGCGTGAGCCCGATTACCGCCTCCCGCGCGTTGCGTGGGGTCAGCACCGTGGCCACCGAACTGGTCGAAAAAGTCCAGAAAGCCGCGCTCGAACTCAACTACGTCGTCAACCCCGCCGCCCGTGCCCTGGCCTCGGCCCAGAGCCATTCAGTGGTGGTGCTGGTGCCTTCGCTGTCCAACCTGTTGTTCATCGATACGCTGGAAGCCATTCATCGGGTGTTAACGCCCAAGGGCTTCGAAGTGCTGATCGGCAACTTCCACTATTCCCGTGATGAAGAAGAGAACCTGCTGCGCAACTACATGGCTTATCGGCCACGCGGTTTGCTGCTGACCGGGTTTGATCGCACCGAAAGTTCACGGCGGATGATCGAAGCCAGCAATATTCCCTGCGTGTACATGATGGAGCTGGACAGCGCCGCCGGGGTGAATTGCGTCGGTTTCTCCCAGCTCAGTGCAGGTGAAACGGCGGCCGAGCATTTGCTGTCTCGTGGGCGCAAGCGTCTGGCCTACATCGGCGCGCAACTTGATCAACGCACGTTGTTGCGCGGTGAAGGTTTTCGCAAAGCCTTGCAGAGGGCCGGCCGCTATGACCCGGATCTGGAAGTGCTGACACCGCGCTCCTCCTCTGTTGGCTTAGGCGGTGAACTGTTCCTGCAATTGCTGGCGGCGCACCCGGATGTCGATGCGATCTTCTTCGGCAACGACGACCTGGCGCAGGGCGCATTGCTTGAGGCCTTGCGCAACGGCATCAGGATTCCCGAGCAAGTGGCAATTCTGGGCTTCAACGACTTGCCGATGTCCGAACACATGGTGCCGCGCCTGAGCAGCATCAATACCCCGCGTGAAGCGATTGGCCGGCGGGCGGCGGAGCAGATGCTGACGTTGATGGCGGGTAACAGCGTGGCGCGTCCAGTCGAGGACATGGGCTTCGAACTGAAAATCCGCGAAAGCACATAACACCGAAAACCCTGTGGGCGCGGGCTTGCTCGCGAATGCGTCGTGTCATTCAGCGAATACGTTCACTGGCACATCGCCTTCGCGAGCAAGCCCGCTCCCACATTGGATTGGCGCAACACTCTAGTGACCCAGGCGTTCGACCAGCGCCAACGCGCCCTTCTGCAGCGGTTGGCTCTTGAGCCATACCGCATGCACCGGCAGCACCAGGCCGTTTTCGATGTTGCGAAAGTTCAGCCGTTTCAAGCGCCCCGACGCCAGCCGCGACTGCACCACCGACAATGGAAAATTGCCCCAGCCCAATCCTGCCTCGACCATCTCCATTGCCGTCTCAAGGTTGTCGGTGCGCCAATACGATTGCGCCACCAACGGTCGAGTCTCGCTGATCGGCAAGTCACGACTGGCCACAACGATCTGTCGCACCTGCACCAAATCCTCCAGAAACAGGTCCTGCCCCTGCAACAACGGGCTGTTCGCCGCCAGTGTGGCGATCATGCGTTCACTGCCAACAAACTGAAAGCGCTCCAGCACGTTCACACTCAGCCCGGCGAACGCTACACACACATTGACGCGGCCACTGTGGAGCATCGCCAGCACGTCATCCTGAGGCGCGGTCAGCACTTCGATGTCGAGCAGCGGATGACGCTCGGCAATTACCCCGATCGCCGCCAGCAAACGATGGCGATCGATGTCCGCCACCACGCCGATCGACAGTTTGCTCTCCAGCCCCAACGACAACTCCACCGCGTGCACTTGCAGTTGTTTGAGCTGTTCGGCAATAAGCCGTGCATGGGGCACCAGTGACAGGGCCATTGCCGTCGGTTGCGGTTCGCGATGACGGCGGTCGAACAACGAATAGCCGAGTTCGGCCTCAAGGTTGCCAATGCCCATGCTCACCGCCGACGGGACTTTGCCTAACGCCCGAGCGGCGGCGGAAAACGAGCCGCGTTCGATCACGGCGAGGAACAGTTCGATGCTGTCACTGTTGAAATTCAACTTGGCTCACCTATCAATAAAACTGAAAACTACTGACTTTTTCTGTCAGCTCTATTGAAGCTATCTTTCGCCGCCTTCGCCAGCCCCGCTGGCCAACAAGTGGCAAGAAAGAGGCAACTCCATGCAAGGCGTCAAACGCAAACTGGTCTATGTGTCGCTTTACGAAGTGATCGGCATGACCTTCTCCGCCCTCGGTCTGGCGCTGTTGTCCGGCACCTCGCCGGGCAGCACCGGGCCGCTGGCCGTGATCATCACCACCATCGCCGTGACCTGGAATTTCATCTACACCTCGATGTTCGAACACTGGGAAAGCCGCCAGCCATCACGCACCCGCACGGTCAAGCGACGCATCGCCCACGCCGTTGGTTTTCAACTGACGTTGATCGTGTTTCTGATTCCGTTGATCGCGTGGTGGATGAGCATCAGCCTGGTGCAGGCGTTTGTGCTGGATCTGGCGCTGATCATCTTCATCCCGTGCTACACGTTTGCGTTCAACTGGTTGTTTGACCGGGTGTTTGGTTTGCCGGCCTCGGCGCTGCCGGAATCTGACGCTGGAGAACATTGCCCATCGCTGACAGATTGCGGTCATCCACTGCCGCCAACCGGCAAGGGATGACCGCTTTTTCGATCGACTGAATCAAACAACCCCATGAAGTAAAAGGCTTTATTGATCGGGCATGGTAATTGCTCCTGTATGGCGGTCAGTCATTACCTACAGGTCAATTCATCATGTTGGTCAGTGCCAAACAAATGGAAATTCTGCCGCTGCCCAAGCGGCTGGCAGAAGACGCAACCGCCACGGCGGCCGCCGGTCTGCAAGGCGGCCTGCACGGCGCGATTCTTCAAGCGCTGCAAAACCAGGTGCAGACGCAAAACAGCGAAGCCACCGCCAAGGTGCAAGGTTCGGCCACGCAGATTGCCACTCAGCAAGTCAGCGCTGCCGCACGCATCAGCGATAACGTCGACGAAGCCTTCGCCAAGACCCGCGTCGGCCTGCAAACCACCGACACTTCAGACGCAACCAAAACCACCGGTTCCGCCACCGACGAGTTCAAGGACTACATGAGCAAGACGCCTGAACAGCGTCTGCGCGACAGTATTCTCAAGGACTTGGGCATCACCGAAGACGACATCAAGAACATGCCGCCGGAGAAACAACTGGCCATCGGCAAAGAGATCGCCCAGCGTTTGCAGGACAAGATGCAACTGGCGCAATCGGAGAAAGAAAACGTCAACGACGTCAAGGACAGCGACAAGATGGCGAACACGTTTCTCGCTGCGCTTTGATTTGACTGCTTCTAAAAAAAGTCCCGCGAGGGACTTTTTTTTGGTGGCTCATACCATTCGTCGCAATAGTGTCCGTACCTGTAATTTCTGACAGTAGACGGTAGGCCTTGTATGGAGAACTATGAATTTGTTCGCGCGTAGCCCTATTGATATTTTTCAGGAATGAAGCACATGAGCAAGGACGAAAAAGCTGTCGACTTTCTTAATCTGAGAGTCAAAGAAAAAAATGGCGAGGAAGTATTGATCCCCACCAGCCGCATCACTTTTGAACTGACACCCAATCTATTGATAGTGGGTGGATTCGATAATAAAACGTCGGCACCGCAATGGGGTGCAGAGTTCCATATCGGCCAACCGATCAAAGTGGGAACTTACAGTTTTAATCACTCAGGTAACAGCGGTTTCTATAACCCGAAAAACACGAATGCATCCTGGAGTTCGAACAGCGACGGCGAGATTACGGTCACAGCAGTCGACATCGAGAAAAAACGTATCGTCGGCAGCTTCAAGTTCAACGTCCAAGACAAACACGATAAAGAGAAGGCTGCAGAAGTCTTTGGTAACTTTTCGTTCGCGAGTTTGTGATTGAGCAAAGGCCATCAACCATTAGCCGGAAGACAGGACATGAACGAAGACTTGAAAAAAAACGCTACCCGTGCGACTGGGCACTTTGCGTTGAACGTGAATGAAAACGGTGAAGGGCAAAAACCGGTTGCAACCTCTCGACTCGGCTTGTCTCTGAGTTCTAATCAGTTTTACATAGCGGGTTACGCTAGCGAGGACTTCAACTCCCAGGGTGTAGATATCTACATCTGCGCAAAAGTCGAGGCCAACAAAATCTACCCCTTCAAATCCGAGGGAGCCACGGGTAACTACAACCCAAAAAAATTCGAGGGCAGTTCCTGGTCGTCTCGTTCGGGGAGCGGCGAGATCAGAATCGACGAAATAGACTGGGATAAAAAAACCGCAAAAGGCAGTTTCGAATTTACCGCAGCCTCACTGAACGAAACCCAATCCGCCAAGATCAATGGGACCTTCAATTTGCAACAATAGGCCAGGCACTTCCGTGTGCGTGCCGACCAGCAATTGTCCCTCACGTTAGAGGGACAATTACTCTGACATCCTCAATTCAACTGCAACGTCTCATTGAACTGGCTGATCGCATCCACCACATGCCGTGAGCCCTGCTGAATCTCCAGAATCACCTCCCCCGCCTCATTGGCCAATTCGACGCCAAGGCCCGTTCGGTTCAGGCTCGATTGCATGCTCGACACCGCGCTCAACGACAAGTCGTGGTTTTTGCGCACCACCTCGACAATTTCCAGGGTCGCCTGACTGGTGCGTGCCGCCAGGCTGCGAACTTCATCGGCGACCACGGCAAAACCGCGTCCATGTTCGCCGGCCCTCGCCGCTTCAATGGCGGCATTGAGCGCCAGCAGGTTGGTCTGATCGGCGATGCCGCGAATGGTCTGGACGATGGTGCCGATGATGTCCGATTGTTTGCTCACCGCATCGATGCTCACCGCTGCTTCGTTGAGGTCGTGGGAAATGTCCTGAATGATCTGCACCGTTTGCTGCACAACTTGTGAGCCTTTCTGCGCACAGGCGTCGTTTTGTACGGAAGTGCTGTGGGCTGATTCTGCAGCGTTCTGCAGGGTGGTCATCTGGTGGGTGATGTCGCTGGCAAACTTCACCACTTTGTACAGCCGTCCTTTGGCATCGAACAACGGGTTGTACGAGGCCTCCAGATACACCATCTGCCCGGATTTGTTCTTGCGCTCGAAACGGTGCGAGTGATATTCGCCACGATTGAGCGAGGCCCAGAACGCCTTGTATTGCGCAGACTCGGCTTCGGCGCGATGGCAAAACAGGCTGTGGTGATGGCCGACGATTTCGCTGAGCGAATACTGCATGGTCTTGAGAAAATTTTCGTTGGCGGTAATCACATTGCCCTCGGGGGTGAACTCGATCACTGCCATGGAGCGACCGATCGCCGCCAGCATGCTTTCCTCTTCATGCTCCTTGTTGATCCGCGCGGTAATGTCCGCCGCCACTTTGATCACACTTCTGACTTGCTTGTCCTGGCCATACACCGGCATGTAACTGGCTTCGAGCCAGACTTCCTCGCCGCGCTTGTTCAAACGCTGGAAAGTGCCGCTGATCGGCTCACCACGGGCCAGGTCGCGCCACAAACTGGCGTACTCTTCGCTGCGATAAAACGCTTCTTCACAAAAGATCCGATGATGTTTGCCACGCACTTCCTCGGCGCCATAGCCCATGGTCTTGCAGAAGTTTTCGTTGGCATCCAGAACGATACCTTCAGGGCTGAACTCAATCATCGCCATCGAGCGACTGATCGCGTCCAACTTGGCGCTGGCTTCGGTCAGGGCACAACTGAAGCGTTCGATTTCCTGCAGGTCAGCCTTGTGATGTAGGTTGAACATGTTTGTATCACCTTTCGCGCGGACTTTTGATTTGATGAAAGTTCAGGTCTTTCAAGATCCACCACTACGTTCCACAGAACAGGCATACGCACTCCTCCACGGGAGGAAGTTGTCAGGTGATAAATGATGATCAATCGGAGTGTCCATGCAGCGACGCTCTAATCAAGACATCCTTCTCTTGATAGCCCGCCTGCGGGCCAGCCCTAACGCGTTGAACAACTTCCATTTAAATGACGCTCCTTGTTGGTTCAGTGTCGGTGCCTTGGAATGCGCACTCTGGCAGCGTGAAATCACGGACTAACCTGTACGATCCACAGGGTTAGTTAAGTGTCAGCATAGACAGCGAAATGCCTTGCGCAAGGCCACTAGTCGGCCAGTATCTGGCACTTTTTGCACAAGAATCGGTTCAGCGAAGGGATAGGTTGCCGGGGCGAGGGCCATCACGAGCGGTGGGCGGCGTAGAATTGATGGGGGCATGGCGTTGCCCGGAACGGGAATCCTCCCCTCTGTGCAGCAGCGGTGAATGAATTTTGCAGATCACTTTCGAGTTCAGGCAGGAGCCCGAGAACCGGGCTCCGGAGAGGCGTGATCAATGACCGAAGATGTCGACTTTCTTGGCTTTTTTCTCGGCGCGTTTTTCAATCGCAGTCTTGGCCGGTTTCTTCTTCGCGGCTTTCTTTGAATCCATACCTTTGGACATGATGCGTACTCCACTCACAGGGGATGTGAGATCAGGTATACACCTATCCCGCCGCGCACGTTCTTTTATAATCGCCGCTTTGCCCACCGACAGTCCGAACCCATGCCTGACACCCAATACAGCCTGCTCGACGAGTCTCTTTGGCCGTTGATGAACAAGTTTTACCGCCGCCACCAATCCTCGATGAAAGCCGTGCGCGAGGCGCATTTGTGGGTGGCACGCCGGGGAGAGATTGTCGCTGCGTTGTGTTTACGGCCGGTGTCGGGCGGCCAATGGTTGACCGGGTTGTTCGTCGATCCCGGATGTCGTGAGCAGGGGATTGCGGCGAAGCTTATGGACGCCGCGCTAGAGGACGTGACGCAGCCCGTGTGGCTGTTCTGCCATCCGGATTTGCGTGGTTTTTATGAGCGACGCGGGTTCAGTTTCGACCCGCCCCTGCCCCAGGCGATGGCTGAGCGGTTAAGCCGCTATGCGCGCAGCAAGCCGATGATTGCGATGGGGCTGAATCAATAGAGATCCAATAGGGGCGATTGTGCAGGACTCGGATCAATCGTCTGCGGTGGGATCAAGATCCGGGAACATCACCTCGGTGAAGCCGAACTTGCTGAAATCGGTGATGCGCGACGGGTACAGCCGACCGATCAGATGATCGCACTCGTGTTGCACCACTCGCGCGTGGAAACCTGAAGCGATACGCACAATCGGCTCGCCCTTCGGATCAAATCCCTCATAACGAATCTGCTGATAACGATCCACCGCGCCACGCAAACCCGGCACCGACAGACAGCCTTCAAAGCCCTCTTCGGTGAGTGGGCTCAGTGGTGTGATCAGCGGGTTGATCAGGATCGTCTGTGGCACCGCTTCAGCGTCCGGGTATCGTTCGCTGTGCTCGAAACCGAAGATCACCAGTTGCAGGTCGACACCGATCTGCGGTGCAGCCAGGCCGACGCCGCCGACGCTTTCCATGGTCTGGAACATGTCGTCGATCAGTTGCCACAACTCGGCGCTGTCGAACATTTCGGCCGGTACCGGCGGGGCGATGCGCAGCAGGCGCTCGTCGCCCATTTTGAGGATTTCACGGATCATGATCAGGCTTCGTCAGTGTCCGGCTTGAGCGAATGATCGCGGCCCAGGCCCGAGACATGTTGTTTGGGATGTTCGTCGAGTTCACCAGGGACTTTCTCGCCCGAGTCCTTGCCCTCGTGGGACATGTGTTCGATCACCGCATTCATCTCCGCACCGAGCAACAGCACCGCCGAGGAAATGTAGAAGTACAGCAACAGCACGATGATCGCCCCGATGCTGCCATACATTGCGTTGTAGTTGGCGAAGGTTTTCACATAAAACGCGAAGCCCAGTGAGGCGATGATCCACACCACCACCGCCAATACCGAACCCGGTGTAATGAAGCGGAATTCCTGTTTGACGTCCGGCATCACGTAGTAGATCAGCGCCACGGCAACCATCATCAGAATCACGATGACCGGCCATCGCGCGATGGTCCAGACGGTGACGATGACTTCTTCCAGGCCAACCCGCGCGGCGATCCAGCCCATCACTTGCGGGCCGAGCACCATCAGCGCGGCGGCGGCCAGCAACATGCCGGCAATGCCAACGGTGTAGAAAATCGACAGTGGAAAACGCTTCCAGACCGGCCGACCTTCGACCACATCGTAGGCGGCATTCATCGCGCTCATCATCAGGCGCACGCCGGCAGATGCGGTGTACAGGGCAATCACGATACCGACCGAAAGCAGCCCCCCCTTGGACTGCTGTAACTGATCAATCACCGGGTTGACCTGTTCCAGCGCCTGCGGTGGCAGCACCAGTTCCGATTGCAGACGCAGCCAGGTAAAGAAGTCCGGCAGGTGCAGGAAACCGATCAGCGCAATCAGGAACAAAATGAACGGGAACAGCGAAAACAGCATCTGGTAGGCCAATGCCGAGGCGTACGTCGACATCTCGTCGTCGATGAATTCAGTCACGGTGCGCACCATCACCCGGTGCAGGGGCAAACCTTTCATGTCCGGAAATATCATTCGCGTCTCCTTTCGCCGCATTACAGGTTGAAGTCGTGGCGACTCAGGGGCCGTTTTTTACATCACGTTAGCCTACTTGGCGAGCCTCGTCGGGTCAGCGCCTGTTGAGGATACAAAAACGGCCATCCTTGGATGGCCGTTCGTGTCTTTCGTTCAAGGCTGCATTACGCCTTGTCGACGCCTTTCTTGATGGCGTCTTTGGCTTTGCCGACCGCTTGCTGGGCCTCGCCTTTTTTCTCTTGCAGGGTGCCTTCGGCTTGCAGTTTGGTGTTGTCAGTGGCTTTCCCCACACTTTGCTTGACGTTGCCGACCGCTTCATTCGCCATGCCTTTTACTTTATCGCCTGTGCTACTCATGGTGTTTCTCCTTGATGCATTAACGAGGAAAAGTCATTACGTAAGGATTGACCGACCCTGTTTGCGCCAAGTTTCATTTTTTTTGAGGGTTCATTTCGTCGCAGCATGCAGGTTGGGCTTTATGTTTGCCGGCGTTGCCTTGAGAATGCGCTCCATATGGGCGCCAAGCGCCAGGAACCGACCCCGCAGGAATGTTATGAAACTCGATAAAAAGCAGGCCATTGCCCGTCGAAACCAGGAACTGGGCGGCGCTGTGCTCGGCACCAACAACTGCCACTTCGCCGAACTGAACCGCAACCGCAACATCTGGTGGTTCGACCTGCCGGTGACGCGTCTGGCCGTGGGTCAGTACGAGTGGATTCACCTGCTGATGCATACGCCGGCCACCGACGAACTGCTGCACCTGAAAGTGCCGACGGTGTTCCTGCGCGAGAAGCTGGAAGGGCTGGTGATTCGCAACGAGGGCAAACGCAAAGCGGCGCTGAGCCTGGAATTGAGTGCAGACAAGGATTCGTATCTGCAGGACATGCGTCCGACAGGAACCAATGTGAATTTCGCGCCATTTCGCCAGTAACCGCGAAAACGGCCTCACAGGCACAGAATTTCTCCCGGCCAAAATCAAAAAGCCCTGCATCTGCAGGGCTTTTTGCTTTACGCGGCGTTCTTCGCCTTGATCTTCTTCAGCTCTTCATCACGCAACTCGCGGCGCAGGATCTTGCCGACGTTGGTGGTTGGCAGCGTATCGCGGAACTCCACTGAACGCGGCACCTTGTAGCCGGTGACGTTGGCGCGCATGTGCTCCATTACCTGCTCTTTGGTCAGTGTTACGCCTGGCTTGGCAACGATGAATATCTTGATCGCCTCGCCCGATTTCTCGTCCGGCACGCCGATAGCCGCGCACTGCAGCACGCCCGGCAGGGTCGCCAGCACGTCTTCCAACTCGTTCGGGTAGACGTTGAAACCGGAGACCAGAATCATGTCTTTCTTGCGATCGACAATGCGCATGTAGCCATCCGGCTGGATCAGCGCGATATCACCGGTCTTCAACCAGCCGTCGCTGTCGAGCATTTCATCGGTGGCTTCCTGACGCTGCCAGTAGCCTTTCATCACCTGCGGGCCCTTGACGCACAGTTCGCCGATTTCACCCAGCGGCTGCTCGACCCCGGCATCGTCGATGACTTTGCACAGCGTCGATGGCACCGGAATACCGATGGTGCCGACCTGGATGTTCTGGATCGGGTTGACCGTCGCCACCGGGCTGGTTTCGGTCATGCCGTAACCTTCGCAGATGGCGCAACCGGTCACGGCTTTCCAGCGCTCGGCGGCGGCCAATTGCAGGGCCATGCCGCCGGACAGGGTGACTTTCAGCGCGGAGAAATCCAGCTTGCGGAAGCCTTCGTTGTTGCACAGCGCCACAAACAGCGTGTTAAGGCCAACGAAACCACTGAACTTCCACTTCGACAGTTCCTTGACCATTGCCGGCAGGTCACGCGGGTTGCTGATCAGGATGTTGTGGTTGCCGATCAGCATCATCGCCATGCAATGAAAGGTGAACGCGTAGATGTGGTACAGCGGCAGCGGTGTGATCAGGATTTCGCAACCTTCATTAAGGTTGGAGCCCATCAGCGCTTTGCATTGCAGCATGTTGGCCACGAGATTGCGGTGGGTCAGCATCGCGCCTTTGGCAACGCCGGTGGTGCCGCCGGTGTATTGCAGCACCGCAACATCACCGCTGTCCGGGTTGGCTTCAGCCACTGGCTGGCCCTGCCCCTTGCTCAGCACGTCGTTGAATTTGACGGCTTTAGGCAGGTGATAAGCCGGAACCATCTTCTTCACGTACTTGATGACGCTGTTGATCAGCAGGCGCTTGAGCGGTGGCAACAGGTCGGCGACTTCAGTGACGATGACGTGTTTGACGCCGGTTTTCGGCACCACGGCTTCAGCCAGGTGCGCCATGTTCGCCAGGCACACCAGCGCTTTGGCACCGGAGTCGTTGAACTGGTGTTCCATTTCCCGCGCGGTGTACAGCGGGTTGGTGTTGACCACAATCAGCCCGGCGCGGATGGCACCGAAGACAGCCACCGGGTACTGCAGAACGTTGGGCAGTTGCACGGCGATTCGATCACCGGGCTGCAAATCGGTATGCTGTTGCAGATACGCGGCAAACGCACCGGACAATTCGTACAACTCACCGTAGGTGATTGTCTTGCCCAGGTTGCTGAAAGCCGGTTTGTTGGCGAAGCGTTGGCAGGATTGCTTCAACACTGCCTGAATGTTCGGATACTCGTCTGGATTGATGTCGGCAGCAATTCCAGCCGGGTATTTATCCTTCCAAAAGTCTTCGATCATGGAAGCCCACTCCTCAGCAACGCGAATTCTTCACCGCATTTGATGCGATTATTATTGGTGTGTGTTTTGTATTGGTGAATCTGGCTTTTGGATAGGCCGAGAAGTCACAAAGCGCGCCGAGAGTAGCAGCTTTGCCGAGGGTCGACTAGAGCCAAAAGCGGCCCCTACAGTCACATTGATGACTCAAGACTTGCTAGCGGTCATTTTAGAGCAAAAATCCTATAACACCCTGAAAGCCCCGGAATTCGGGGGTATTCCTCCCAAAAGCATCGCGGGTAAGCCTGCATCCACAAGATCTGCATAGATACCTGTGGGAGCATGGCTTGCCCGCGATCCGCGCAAAGCGCGGCCATTGACCGATCAGGCGATATCGCGCAACTCACGTCGCAGAATTTTCCCTACAGGCGTCATCGGCAACGACTCACGCAAGACAATGTGTTTCGGCACTTTGTAGGCGGTGAAATTCTCTTTGCAGTAAGCCTTGAGCTCTTCAAGACTTACACCGCTTTCGCGCGCCACCACAAACAGCTTGACCGCCTCGCCCGA
Source organism: Pseudomonas sp. NPDC087615 (assembly GCF_044743445.1). NCBI lineage: Bacteria > Pseudomonadati > Pseudomonadota > Gammaproteobacteria > Pseudomonadales > Pseudomonadaceae > Pseudomonas > Pseudomonas sp. NPDC087615. The sequence continues at coordinate 27,742 of NZ_JBIUWM010000027.1, forward strand.
ACGCTCGTCCGGCACACCGATCACCGCGCAGTTGGCGACTTTCGGGTGGGCCATGACCACATCTTCGATCTCGTTCGGGTACACGTTGAAACCAGAGACGATGATCATGTCCTTCTTGCGATCGACGATGCGCACAAAGCCGTCCGGGTCGATCACCGCGATGTCGCCAGACTTGAACCAGCCCTCGGCATCCAGCACTTCAGCGGTGGCTTCAGGTTTGTGCCAGTAGCCTTTCATGATTTGCGGGCCTTTGATGCACAACTCGCCACGCTCGCCCATCGGCTGTTCGACGCCGTCATCGTTGATGACTTTCAACAGCGTACCCGGTACCGGCAGGCCAACCGTACCCAGACGCGACTGGTCGCCGTAGGGGTTGGTACACGCCACCGGCGAGGTTTCGGTCAGGCCGTAACCTTCGGTGATACGGCAACCGGTGAGCTGCTCCCAGCGTTCGGCCGTGGCTTTGACCAGCGCGGTGCCGCCGGAGTTGGTCAGTTTCAGACTGGAGAAATCCAGCGTCTTGAAATCCGGGTGTTCCATCAGCGCGACAAACAATGTGTTCAAGCCCAGCAGCGCCGAGAAGCGCCAGTTCTTCAGTTCCTTGATAAACCCGGCAATGTCGCGCGGGTTGGTGATCAGCACGTTGTGATTGCCGGACACCATCATGCACATGCAATTCGCGGTGAAAGCATAGATGTGATAAAGCGGCAGCGGCGCGACCATCACTTCCTGGCCTTCGCGCAGCAGTGGCTGCCCGTCAGGGCCCAGTTGCGCCAGACAGGCCCGCACTTGCTGCATGTTCGCCACCAGGTTGCCGTGGGTCAGCATTGCACCCTTGGCCAGCCCCGTGGTGCCGCCGGTGTATTGCAGCACAGCGATGTCGTCGAGGCTGGCCTTCAAGGGTTTGATGCCCAGCCCACGCCCCATGCGCAATGCGCTTTTGAAGGAGATCGCCTGGGCCAGCGAATACGCCGGCACCATTTTCTTCACTTTGCTGACCACGGTGTTGACCAGCCAACCCTTGGCGGTGGGCATCAGGTCGCCCATCTTCGCTTCGATCAGGTATTGAATGTCGGTATCGGCCAGCACTTCCTGGACTTTCTGGCCGAACATGTTCAGGTACACCAGCGCTCGAGCGCCGGAATCCTTGAACTGATGCCGCATCTCCCGCGCGGTGTACAGCGGGTTGGTGTTGACCACGATCAGCCCAGCGCGCAAAGCGCCGAACACGGCAATCGGGTAATGCAGGACATTGGGCATCTGCACCGCGATGCGATCCCCGGGCGCAAGATCGGTATGCGCTTGCAGGTAGCCTGCGAAGGCAGCGCTTTGGCGCTCAAGTTCTGCGTAGGTCAAGGTCACGCCCATGTTGCTGAAGGCCGGGCGATCGGCGAACTTCTTGCAGGAACGCTCAAACACCTCGATCACCGACTTGAATTCACCCATGTCGATGTCCAGCGGTACGCCGGCCGGGCGTTTGTCATTCCAGAAATCAGGTTGCATTGTTCTTGTCCTCTTTACCTGAGCTGATCCGGGGCCGCGTTTCTGTCATTTCTCGTTCATCCCTTGAAAGCAGAAAGCAAAAAGCGGAGCTTCACGGACACTAGCAGTTATGGCCAATCAGGCAAATACGGGTAAAGCCGTCATTGATCGTATGAATCTTCCTGCCGTCGTGTGGGCTGATCAGACGAAGAACAACGAATGCGCTATACACTGTTTCGACTCTGAGCAAAGGAATCGCCATGATCCACGACACTTTATGGCTGGACGCGAGTGACCGCAGCCGCCTCTTCGTCAATCAGTGGCTGCCGACGGCGCCGTTGAAAGCGGTGATCCTGTTGGCCCATGGCATGGCCGAGCACAGCGGGCGTTACCAACGACTGGCTGAAAGGTTCTGCGCCCAGGGCTACGGCGTGTACGCCCCGGACCTGCGCGGACATGGCAAAACCGCCGATACCGGCACCCTTGGGCATTTCGCCGACGACGATGGCTGGTGCAAAGTCGTCGGTGATCTGGCCAGCCTCAATCAGTACATCGGCCAGCAACATCCCGGCGTACCGATCATTCTGCTCGGGCACAGCATGGGCAGCTACCTCGCCCAAGGTTACCTGCTGCACCACAGCGCCAGCCTGCACGGGGCGATTCTCAGCGGTTCGAACTTTCAACCGGTGGCGCTTTATGGTGCCGCGCGGCAGATCGCCCGCCTGGAAAAACTGCGTCAGGGTGGCAAGGGTCGCAGCGCAATGATCGAGTGGTTGTCGTTCGGCTCGTTCAACAAAAAATTCAAACCGGTGCGCACGTCATTCGACTGGCTCAGCCGCGATCCCGACGAAGTCGACAAGTACGCTGCCGACCCGCTGTGCGGCTTTCGCTGCACCAATCAGCTGTGGATCGACTTGCTCGGCGGCTTGCAGCAAATCAGCAAAGCGTCCACTCTCGCCCAGATCGACCCGGGCCTGCCGCTGCTGGTGATCGGCGGCGAATGTGATCCGGTGAGTGAAGGCAAGCGTCTGACAGATCTGGCCAATGCCTTGCGCACGGCCGGCAGCCACGACCTGCAACTGAAGATCTATCCGCAGGCGCGGCACGAATTGTTCAACGAAACCAATCGCGACGAAGTGATCGCCGATGTGCTGACCTGGATCCGTCAGGCCTTAAGCCATCCGCGCCCTCATCGCAGCGAATAATTTTTTGTGGATTCATTTAATCCGTCACAGGAACCAAGACCGATGACCCAGGTTACCAACACCCCTTACGAAGCCCTCGAAGTCGGCCAGACCGCCAGCTACAGCAAGACTGTCGAAGAGCGCGACATTCAGTTGTTCGCCGCCATGTCCGGCGACCACAACCCGGTACACCTGGACGCCGAATTTGCCGCCGCCAGCATGTTCAAGGAACGCATCGCACACGGCATGTTCAGCGGTGCGCTGATCAGTGCAGCCGTTGCCTGCGAATTGCCTGGGCCGGGGACTATTTATATCGGTCAGCAGATGAGCTTTCAGAAGCCGGTAAAGATTGGCGACACACTGACCGTGCGCCTGGAAATCCTTGAGAAGCTGCCCAAGTTTCGCGTGCGGATCGCCACTCGCGTGTTCAACCAGCGTGATGAGTTAGTCGTCGATGGCGAAGCTGAGATTCTGGCGCCGCGCAAACAGCAGACTGTGACACTGCCGACGTTGCCGGCGATCAGCATCGGCTGATTGGCTGCACAAAACAACGAGGGAGCGGGCTGGCTCGCGAAGAGGTCGTGTCAGCAACATCATCGTTGCATGACACACCGCATTCGCGAGCCAGCCCGCTCCCACCGTTTTTCAGCGTGGCTTACGAACGAGCGCGAGCCTGGTTACGCAGGGCCTTCACCTGGTCGTGATTGCGTTGCGCGCCATGGTACTGGCGTTCAACCATGTCACGAATACCGACCAGATTGTGCTTGTTGATTTTCTCCATGGCTTCACGATAAGCCTTCAGCGCGTGGTCTTCACCGCGCTCGGCTTCGTTTAGCACTGCTTCTTCGTCCTTGCCGGTAAACATGGCTTTGACGTCGACCCAACGGCGGTGCAGGTCACCGCTGACGCTGGTGGAGGTTTCCGGATCACCGCCCAGTTTGCGCACTTCAGCTTGCAGTTCCGCAGCGGCGGTAGCGCAATCGGCAGAGCGGGTGGTGAACAGCGTTTTCAGTTCAGGATGCTTGATGTCTTCAGCGCAAGTCTTGAACCCTTCCTGACCGTCTTTGCTGGTTTCAATCAGGTCATTGAGTACAGAGATGGCTTCTTTATTCATGTCAGTCATTTTTTCAATTCCTTGCGGTTGGTTGAAGATGCAAGGGATATTGCAGTGTGCGTGCCAGTTTTCTATAAATAAAAAAATCGTTATATATCAATACGCTAAATGTAAGTGAACTATCTGTATCAAGGATATTTGCATGATCTGTCATTTGGCCTGCATGCAGAATGCCTGTATTTTCCACTCTGATTTGAAGCCAGACGATCTCACTGATGAATCCCGAAAAACTCGAACTGTTGATCACCCGCGAAATGCCCTTTGGCAAATACAAGGGCCGGATCATTGCCGACCTGCCGGGGCCTTATCTCAACTGGTTCGCCCGCGAAGGCTTCCCGCACGGTGAACTCGGTGGCTTGCTGGCCTTGATGCAGGAAATCGACCACAACGGCCTCTCTGACTTGCTCGAACCGCTACGCGCAAAACACGGCAAACCTGCCCCGCGCCACTGACGCGCCCTCCTCTACAGAGCTTGCCAACCATGCCCGACAACACCCGCCGCGCCCGTGACGAAGCCTTCTGGCAGACGTTCGCTGATCGTTATGACGCTCAACCCGGCCCCGTAAACCTGGAGAACGGTTACTTCGGGCGCATGTCACGCACGGTGATCGAGGAGTACCAGCGCAACATCGAGCTGATCAACAACAGCAACTCGGTGTATGTGCGCCAACGCTTCGAACAGCACGACAACCTCGACATTCGCGCGCAACTGGCCGAGTTGATGGGCGTACGCGCGCAAAGCGTTGCCTTCACACGAAACGCCACCGAAGGCCTGCAATCGCTGATCCGCAACTACAACCGCCTGCAACCGGGCGATCAAGTGCTGATCTGTGACCTCGAATACGACACGGTAAAAGGCGCCATGCGTTGGCTGGCAAAGCATCGCGGTGTAGAGGTGATCGAGATTGCCCACGCGCACCCGGCGAGTTTCGACAGTTTGCTGCAGGCCTACCGTGAGGTGTTCATCCGCCACCCGAAACTCAAGCTGATGGCGTTGACGCATGTCACCCATCGCACCGGCCTGGTGATGCCGGTGCAGGCTATTGCCGCGCTGGCCAAGGAGCACGGCGTCGACATCATCCTCGACGGAGCCCATGCCCTGGGCCAGATCGAGTTCGATCTGGAAGCATTGGGCATCGCGTTCGCCGGCTACAACCTGCACAAATGGATCGGCGCGCCCCTGACCCTTGGCTTTCTCTATATCGCCCCGCAGCGCCTGGCCGACATCGATCCGGACATGGGCGAGATGCACTATACGGTCAACGATATCCGCAGCCGTACTTCCTACAGCACGCCCAATATTCCAGCGCTGATGAGCCTCCCGTTGGTATTCGAGGAGCACCGTTCGCTCGGCGGCGCACCGGCCAAAGGTGCGCGCCTCAATTACCTGCGCAATCTTTGGGTCAGCGCGGTGCGGCACTTGCCGGGCATTGAAGTCATGACCCCGGACGATCCACGGCTGTTTTGCGGGATCACTTCTATGCGTTTCACTCGCCACGACGATCAACAGGCGATGGCTGAGCGACTGCTCAACGACTACAACCTGTTCACCGTTGTACGTACTGGCGCAGCCTGTGGACCGTGCATTCGCATCACGCCGGGGCTGACCACCACGTCTGCCGACATGCAGTTGTTGACCCGTGCGCTCAACGAGCTGCGTTAACGCGGCTATACGGTGTACTTGTCGAAGTCCTCGGGCCTGATCTGCGTCGACACCGCAAAGGTGTCGATGCCGATGGTGAGGTGGCCGAAATAACCGTCCTCGTGGGAGTCGCGACCGATCGGCCAGACAGCGAGGGTCGAGGCTTCGCCGCCCATACCGGCGTAAATACTGTCCTGGCCGTTGTCCAGCGGTAACGATGCCCGCCCCCGATAGGCTTTGGCATTGAGCACCGAGCGTGAAACGACCTCGGGAAAGTACAACTGCCCCACCCACGCCACACAACGCTCATCAAGGTATTCACTGCCGGCAACCATACGCACCGCGACATGAATGTGCAGCGTGCGACCGGCATAGAACCCCGGATAGATCGTCGTGAAACGCACCCTGCCCTTTTGATCGCAAAACTGGCTGCCACGCAGGTAGGTGTGGTCGTCGGTGCGCGGGATCGAACCGATATCTTCAACCTCGACTTCGAGGTCGGGATTGATCCGGCTCCAGCCCGAATAAGCCCCTCGCGCATTGCAATGCCAGATGTCCACGAGGGCGCCACTGACCGGCTCACCGGTCATTGCATCGACAATGGTCAGGCGCAGGATCAACGGCAGGCCTTCAGCGCCTTCGCTGATGTTGCGGCGCAACAGTTTGGGATTGCGAAAATAAGGCCCGGCGATTTGTTCGGGGGCCAGTTGATACACAGGTTGCGGTGATGGTGATGCGGGATCTCGATCCATGACACGTGCTCTCTTCCATAAGAAGAGCGCAGATTAGCGTCGGGAAAAAGTCAGCGTGCGGTAACTATGTATCGAGCAATGTATCTGCAACTTTTTCAGAGCAAAAAAAAAACGGTGCACCGACCAAGCGCACCGTAAAGCCGTAGAACACACAACGAAGTGTCAGGTAAAGCAGTCAATCCACAAGCATCAGTCCAGCAGCGCCAATGCCTCGGCGGTGCATTCCTGAATGCGGGCCCAGTCGCCGTTCTTGATCCACTCCGGATCCAGCATCCAGCTACCGCCCACGCACATGACGTTTTTCAGCGCCATGTAGCTCTTGATATTGGCCGGGCCAACGCCACCGGTCGGGCAGAATTTCACTTCGCCGAACGGGCCGCCAAGGGCTTTGATGGCGGCGACGCCACCGCTGACTTCAGCCGGGAACAGCTTGAAGCGGCGATAGCCCAGACCATAGCCTTCCATGATGCCGGAGGCGTTGCTGATGCCCGGTAACAGCGGAATCGGGCTGTCGACGCTGGCTTCGAGCAAGTCGCGGGTGATGCCTGGGGTGACGATGAATTGCGAACCCGCCGCTTCGGCCGCCGCGAGCATGTTGCGATCAAGCACGGTGCCTGCACCGGTCATCAGTTCCGGGCGCTGTTCGCGCAGGATCTGGATGGCCTTGAGACCGAACTGCGAACGCAGGGTCACTTCCAGCGCGGTGAGGCCACCTGCGGCCAGGGCGTCGGCCAGTGGCAGCACGTCCTGTTCACGAGCGATGGTGATCACCGGCAGGATCCGCGCCTTGGCGCAGAGGCTGTCGATCAGGGCAACTTTGTCCGCCATGGAAACGGTCGGGGATGGGTTTTTCATAGCGGCTGTTCCTTGGCTCATGGGCACCAGTAAATCTCTAACGTGGGTTGCAGAAACGCGCGAACCGGCATGGCAGCGACATCGTCGGATGCCAGCGCGGCATTCAGGGTGGTCAGTTTCGATTGACCGGAAATCGACAGAATCTTGTGCTTCGCCGACGCCAGCAACGCCCGGCTCATGCTCAGACGCTGATGCGGCACGGTTGGCGCCAGCATCGGCCAGCAACGGCGGGTGCCATCGACCTGCAACGCCTCAGTGAGGTTCGGGCTATCGGGGAACAGCGACGCGGTGTGACCATCGTCGCCCATGCCCAGCACCAACACGTCAATCGGCGGCAACTCGGCGAGCAAACGGTCAGCCTGTTCGGCAGCTTGCTCGACATTCGCCGCAGCGCTGTAAAGGCTCAGAAATTGCGCCTTGGCGGCGGGGCCTTTGAGCAGGTACTGCTTGAGCAGACCGGCATTGCTGTCGGCGTGTTCGACCGGCACCCAGCGTTCGTCGGCGAGGGTCACGACGACCTTCGACCAGTCCAGTTCCTGCTTGGCCAGGTGCTGGAAAAACGCCACCGGACTGCGACCGCCAGACACCACCAGCACCGCGTTGCCGCGTGCAGCGATGGCATCGCTCAGTTGCTTGGCCACGTTCAGCGCCAGACCTTCGGCCAACAGCACCGGGCTCTTGAATTCGTGGGCATTTACGCCTGCGGGCAGTTTCACATCAGATATCGCCATACCACGACCTCCCATCCCGCGTGATCAATGCAATGGAGCTCATCGGCCCCCACGACCCGGCCGCGTACGGCTTGGGCGCGTCACCGGATTTTTTCCACCCGGCGATCAACTGGTCACACCACTTCCACGCGGCTTCGATTTCATCTTTACGGACAAACAGGTTCTGATTGCCGTTCATCACTTCCAGCAACAACCGCTCGTAGGCATCGGGGATCCGCGCGCTACGCCAGGTGTCGGAGAAATTCAGTTGCAGCGGACCGCTGCGCAATTGCATGCCTTTGTCCAGGCCCTGCTCTTTGGTCATCACGCGCAAGGAAATACCTTCGTCCGGCTGCAGGCGGATGATCAGTTTGTTGCTGATCTGCAGGCGCTGCTCGGGGGCGAAGATGTAGTGCGAGGGTTCTTTGAAATGGATGACGATCTGCGACAGCTTTTGCGGCATGCGCTTGCCGGTTCGCAGGTAGAACGGCACGCCGGCCCAGCGCCAGTTGCGGATGTCGGCACGCAGGGCGACGAAGGTTTCGGTGTCGCTCTGGGTGTTGGAATTCGGTTCTTCGAGGTAGCCCGGTACGGACTTGCCTTCGCTGTGACCGGCGATGTACTGGCCGCGTACCACTTGAGTGGTCAGGCCTTCCGGGCTGATCGGCGCGAGCGCCTTGAGCACTTTTACTTTTTCGTCACGGATGCTATCGGCGGACAGGTCGGCCGGCGGATCCATGGCGATCAGGCAGAGCAACTGCAACAGGTGATTCTGGATCATGTCGCGCAGTTGGCCGGCCTTGTCGAAGTAACCCCAACGGCCTTCGATGCCGACCTTCTCGGCCACGGTGATTTCCACATGGGAAATGTAGTTCTGGTTCCACTGGGTTTCGAACAGGCTGTTGGCGAAACGCAGGGCGATCAGGTTTTGAACGGTCTCTTTGCCCAGGTAATGGTCGATGCGGTAGGTGCGATTCTCCGGGAAGAACTGCGCCACGGCATCGTTCACTTTGCGCGAGGATTCGAGATCGGAGCCAATCGGCTTTTCCAGCACCACGCGGGTGTTTTGCGCCAGACCGACTTTCGCCAGGTTCTCGCAGATCGCGCCGTACACCGCCGCCGGCGTGGCGAAATAGGCAATCATGCGCTGCGTGCTGCCCGCCAGTTCGGCCAGCGCTACATAATCTTCAGCCTTAAGAAAGTCGACGTGCAGGTAGGTCAGGCGCGCCAGAAAGCGCTCGGCGACGGCTTCGTCCAACTCTTTGCCGACGTAGCGGCGCAGTTCATCGGCGATGAACGCCATGTGCTGCTGCTCGGAGCCGGCTTCACGGGCCAGCGCGATAATGCGCGTGTCCTCATGCAACAGGTCGGCGCCATCGAGGTGATAAAGGGCAGGAAACAGCTTGCGCAGGGCCAGATCGCCAAGAGCGCCGAACAAGGCAAAGGTGCACGGTTCAACCGTAATCGAAGGCATGATGTTTGTTCTTTTATCAAGTTAAGCTACAAATACCTTTTTTCAAGGCATCACTCAAGGGAAAATGTAGTAATAACCACAACATTTTCACAGAATACAGATTCCGAGTGGTGGTCGGTCGGAGCCATCAGTAGGATAGGCCACCGTTACGGGCCATATCAAAGGCCCAATTTGCATAGCCCGGCGCACCTTTGCGCAGGTGAATTAGGAATTCCATATGGACCGCGTGCGAAATTTACTGGAACAAATCCAGAGTCGCCTTGAAGACCTGAACAAGGCCGAACGCAAAGTCGCCGAGGTGATCCTGCTCAACCCGCAGCAGGCCACCCGCTTCAGCATCGCCGCCCTCGCCCAGGCAGCGTCGGTGAGCGAGCCGACGGTCAACCGTTTCTGCCGTTCGTTCGGCGTCAGCGGCTACCCCGAATTGAAGCTGCAACTGGCCCAGAGCCTGGCCAGTGGCGCGGCGTATGTCAGCCGTGCGGTGGAAGCCGATGACAATCCCGAAGCCTATACGCAGAAGATTTTCGGCAGCGCCATCGCGTCACTGGACAGCGCTTGCCAGGCACTGGACCCGAACCTGATCAGCCGCGCCGTCGACCTGTTGATTCAAGCGCGGCAGATCCACTTCTTCGGCCTCGGCGCGTCTGCACCAGTGGCCCTGGATGCGCAGCACAAGTTCTTCCGTTTCAACCTGGCCGTCACCGCGCATGCCGATGTGCTGATGCAGCGGATGATTGCTTCGGTGGCGCACACAGGCGAGCTGTTTGTGATCATTTCCTACACCGGCCGCACCCGTGAACTGGTGGAAGTGGCACGCATTGCGCGGGAGAACGGTGCTTCGGTGCTGGGGCTGACGGCGGAGAATTCGCCGCTGGCCAAGGCCAGTACGCTGAGCCTGAACATTCCGCTGCCGGAAGACACCGACATTTATATGCCGATGACCTCGCGGATCATTCAGTTGACCGTGCTGGATGTGCTGGCGACGGGGATGACCTTGCGTCGCGGGGTGGATTTCCAGCCGCATCTGCGCAAGATCAAAGAGAGCTTGAATGCGAGCCGGTATCCGGTGGGTGACGAGTTCAACTGATCCAAAATCTCGGCTGATTGATCCGGCCTCTTCGCGAGCAAGCCCGCTCCCATAGGGGATCTGTTTTGAACACAAATCCTGTGTTCATTGAAGATCCAATGTAGGAGCGGGCTTGCTCGCGAAAGCGTCAGGCGACTCACCACAAATTCAGGCCGCCGCCCACGCCTGCAAACTCAAATGCGCCTTAACCCCCGGCGCCAGATGCAGGCTGTCCGTCCCGCCCGTCGCCGCTTCAACACAAACAAACTCCGAGATCTCATCCCAACTCACGCCCAACAGCGGCCGCGAACCCGGATGCCAGACCACCGTGTCCGCCGTGTCACCGGTGTCAATGCACAACTCGCGCTGCCAGGCGTGATCCTTGAGCTGTAATTCGCCGTCGTGCTGGAACACCCGCTGACAGCCACCATCGACGCGCAACTCGCCTTCTTGCTGACAAACCTGGCGGTTCAACTGGTCATAACCCTGCGCGCCTTCGAGGCCGGACAGCGCTATCTCACCGACATCACCAATACGCCAGTAAGCGTGCAACGCCTGGCTCAACTGACACGGCATGTCGTCCTGATGCTCGGTGCTCAGACGCAATTCCATGCGTTCACCCAAGTGCGCGTGCAGATCGACCTGCCAATCGCACAGTTGCAATTGCCAGTGCAAGCGCACGCCATCCTCGGCGCTGCTGCTGTCGAGCAATTTCCAGTCGAGCAGCCGCGCCCAGCCATGGGACGGCCACGCGTTTTCGCTCGGGTGGCGGCCATACCACGGCCAACACACCGGCACGCCACCACGGATGGCACCGACATGCGGCCACTTCGCCGCACACCACAACCACGGCTTTTGCCCGCGCGGCTGAAAATGCAGCAACTGCGCGCCCTGACGACTGAACACCGCCTGACACAGCGGATGATCGATCACCAATACGTCGCGCATCTGATAGCGCTCCCAGGCAAACACCGGTTGTTCGCGCAGGGACTTGAAGAAGCGTTGTAGCGGATGCTCATGCATTGGCCACGATCCTGAACTCGTCTTTCACAGGGCGGCGCCTGGCCCCAAAAAAAAGCGGACAGCCTTGGCTGTCCGCAAATATGCGCACATAGAGAGGAGCTTATCGCAGACGCGTTAGAACACCGACTGAATTTTCAGACCGGCGACCAAAGCGTTGTCCACTGCGTCCACGCCACCTGGATGAGTGATGTATTGCAGGTTAGGACGTACGGTCAGCCAGTTAGTGACGTGGAAGCCGTAGTTGATCTCGTAGTTGTATTCGGTTTCACGAATCGGCGAGAACACCGGGTTGTCGTAGTCCGAAACACCATTGGATGCATTGAGCAGTTCGGCGTTTTTCTTCACGTCATCGTTGACGTGAATACGCGCCGCGCCAATACCGATGTCATCTTTTGGACGCGCGTCGAACGGGCCTTTGTAGACAAACATCACCGACTGATAGTTGTCGATGAAGTTGGTGTCCTTGTCGTGGAACGTGGCGTTGGCGGCGATGTTCAGACCGCGGGTCGCGTCACCGTTGTGGCTGGTGAGTTGCTGTTGCGCCACGAACCAGTAGCCGTGCTTGCTGCTGTGGGTGCGGTAGGCGTTACCGGTGGTTGCAGCGTCGTTGCCGTTGATGTCTTCACGGACATCGCTGGCATCAGCGGTGCTCTTGTAGTAACCGACGCGGTATTCGCCTGGCAAGCTGTTGACCTTAGGCGACCAGACCAGTTCGACCGGCAAAACAGTACCTTTGGTGCCGCTGCCGCTGAGCTTGAAGCCGTTGCCGTGTTCCAGTTGCGACGGGTTCTGGTTGTACGCACCGATCTGCGCGTAGAGCTCGTCGTTGATGTTGTACTTCACGCGGATCGCGGCCTGGCTGACGGGCCAGTTGTACCAGATGTTGGTCGCCCAGTTACCCACCTGGGAGCCGCAGAACGCCAAGTTCTGGAACTCGCACGGGAAGGTGTTGAAGTCTTCGCCTTCACCGAAGTAACCGGCCTTGACGTCGAGCTTGTTGTCGAAGAACTGGTGCTGAATCCACAACTGGGTCAGACGCACCATGTGGCCACGGCCGTAAACTTCTTGAGACGAGCTCAAGGTGCCGGCACGCGGGTCGCCCACGCGGTCGTTGGAGATATTTTGACCGTTACGGTTGGTCAGTTGAATCTTGGCCTGAGTGTTGTCCCAGCCCCACAGTTTTTGCAGATCCAGTGCCACGCCCAAACCGAACTGGTCGCTGTAGCGGCCGGTCTTGTCGTCGTTGTAGCCACCGTGCAGGTTGCCACCGACTTCCCCAACATAATCGGCCTTGATGTCGATACCCTGCTCGATCAGCTTGGTCCGCTCACCCCCCCAGTCGCCCGTCATCCATTTGGAATCGGAGCTGAACGCATCGGCGGCCATTGCATTACCGGCCAGCACCAATGCTGCCGCTGCTGACACTTGGCAGATCAACCGGGCATTGACGTGTTTCTTTTTCATCCCTACATCCTCGTCTTTATTGTTATTAACTGTTTTTATCTAACGCGGTTTACATAATTTGCGATGGATTACAGGCAATCCACCGCGTGCTCCCACATTTTGCTCTTCAGCGGCCTTTGAACTGAGCCACGTTGGCAGACCGCGCTTCGGCCTGCGCCTGACCGGCAACACCCAACCGCTCGCCAGTCTTGGCATCGAACAGCAGCACTTTCGACGGATCGAATTGCAGCGTCAGGTTCTCGCCCACCTGCGGCGCCACGTCCGGTGCCAGACGGCAGCAGACCTTGGTGTCGTTCAGGTTGACGAATACCAGCGTGTCCGGACCGGTCGGCTCGGTAACCTGCACTTCGGCGCGAATGCTCGGCAGGCCATTGCCCTCGTCGTTCGCCAGAACAATCTGCTCCGGACGCAGGCCGAGAATCACTTCGCGATCTTCAAGACCGGCGTCCTGCATGCCCATCGGCAATTCGCAACGCGCCTGGCCACTGTCGAGCAGTGCCAGCAGACGACCGTCCTTGCGTTGCAGACGCAGCGGGATGAAGTTCATTGGCGGCGAACCGATGAAGCTCGCCACGAACAGGTTGGCCGGGTCGTTGTAGATCTCTTTAGGCGTACCGAACTGCTGGATGATGCCGTCCTTCATCACCGCCACTTTGTCGCCCAGCGTCATCGCTTCGATCTGATCATGGGTCACGTAGACCGTGGTGGTTTTCAGGCGCTGGTGCATCAGTTTCATTTCGGTGCGCATCTCGACGCGCAGCTTGGCGTCGAGGTTGGACAGCGGTTCGTCAAACAGGTAGATCTTCGGCCGCCGCGCCAGGGCACGGCCCATCGCCACGCGCTGTTGCTGACCACCGGAAAGCTGACCGGGCTTGCGGTTGAGCAAGTGTTCGATCTGCAACAGCTTGGCCACGCGAGCGACTTCTTCATCGATCGCCGACTGCGCCATCTTGCGGATCTTCAGACCGAACTCGATGTTCTCGCGCACGCTCATGGTCGGGTACAGCGCGTAGGACTGGAACACCATGGCGATGTCGCGATCCTTGGGGCTCATGCCGCTGACGTCTTGGTCGCCAATCATGATCGCGCCGCCGGTGATGGTTTCCAGGCCGGCGATGCAGTTCATCAGGGTCGACTTGCCGCAGCCCGACGGGCCGACCAGGATCAGGAACTCACCGTCCTTGATCGACAGTTCGATGTTCTTCAGGGTGTCCGGCAAACCGGCGCCGTAGGTCTTGTTTACATTGCGAAGTTCGAGCGTTGCCATGATTACCCCTTGACTGCGCCGGCCGTCAGCCCGCGCACGAAATACTTGCCTGCGACCACATAGACCAGCAGGGTCGGCAGGCCGGCGATCATCGCCGCTGCCATGTCCACGTTGTATTCCTTGGCCCCGGTGCTGGTGTTGACCAGGTTGTTGAGCGCCACCGTGATCGGTTGCGAATCACCGCTGGAGAACACCACACCGAACAGGAAGTCGTTCCAGATCTGCGTGAACTGCCAGATCAGGCAAACCATGATGATCGGCGTCGACATCGGCAGAATGATCCGCCGAAAAATGGTGAAGAAGCCTGCGCCATCAAGGCGTGCAGCTTTGACCAGCGCGTCGGGAATGCTCACGTAGTAGTTACGGAAGAACAGCGTGGTGAACGCCAGCCCGTAAACGACGTGGATGAACACCAGCCCGGTGGTGGTGCTCGCCAGGCCCATCTTGCCGAGGGTGAACGAGGCCGGCAGCAGCACGGTCTGGAACGGCAGGAAGCAGCCGAACAACAGCAGACCGAAAAACAACTGCGAACCGCGAAAGCGCCACATCGACAGCACATAACCGTTCAACGCACCGATAGCGGTAGAGATGATCACGGCCGGAACAGTGATCTTGATCGAGTTCCAGAAGTAACCATCAACCGTGGCCCAAGCCTTGACCCAGCCGATACCGCTGACCACGGTCGGCCAGCTCAGCAAGTTGCCGGTGCTGATGTCTTCCGGGGTCTTGAAACTGGTCAACAGCATGACCACCAGCGGAATCAGGTAAAGGAACACGGCGAGGATCAGCACCGCGTAGATCGCGATGCGGCTCAGGCTGATCGCAGGTTTGGCAGCGAGACTAGTCATTACGCTTGGTCCTCAGCTCGGAGTACAGGTAAGGCACGATGATCGCCAGAATCGCACCGAGCATCAGAATCGCACTGGCCGAACCCATGCCCATCTGGCCGCGACTGAAAGTGAACGAGTACATGAACATCGCCGGCAGGTCGGAGGAATAACCCGGGCCACCGGCCGTCATCGCTGCAACCAGGTCGAAGCTCTTGATCGCGATGTGCGCCAGAATCATCACCGCACTGAAGAACACCGGACGCAGGCTTGGCAGCACCACTTTCCAGTAGATGGTCGGCATGCTCGCGCCGTCGATCTGTGCAGCACGAATGATCGATTGATCAACGCCACGCAGGCCGGCGAGGAACATCGCCATGATGAAGCCCGAGGCCTGCCAGACCGCCGCAATCACCAAGCAATACACCACGCGATGCGGGTCGATCAGCCAGTCGAGACGGAAGCCTTCCCAGCCCCAGTCACGCAACAATTTGTCCAGGCCCATGCCCGGGTTGAGCAGCCATTTCCAAGCGGTACCGGTGACGATCATCGAGAGCGCCATCGGGTACAGGTAAATAGTGCGAATGAAACCTTCGCGGCGAATACGCTGGTCGAGGAACACCGCCAGCAGCACGCCGATCACCAGCGTGATGCCGATGAACATGCCACCGAACACCGCGAGGTTCTTGCTCGCCACCCACCAACGGTCGTTCTCGAACAACCGCGCGTATTGCGCCAGACCGGCCCACTTGTAGTTGGGCAGGAACGTCGAGGTAGTGAACGACAGCACGAACGTCCACAGGATGTAGCCATAGAAGCCCACCAGCACGATGAACATGCTCGGCGCCAGCACCAGTTTGGGTAGCCAGCGTTGCAATGCATCGAACGGCGAGGCTTTGCTGAACACAGCAACAGAACTCATGGGGAAATCCAGTACAGGGAATAAAAACTACAGTGAGATCCCTTGTGGGAGCGGGCTTGCTCGCGAAGGCGGTGTGTCAGTCGACGGATGGAGCAACAGACACGACGCCTTCGCAAGCAAGCCCGCTCCCACAGGAGGGGCCTGTGCTAACGACGCTTATTTAGCCGACTTGATCGCTGCGCCGAGTTTCTTGGCGGTATCGGCTGGATCGGCTTTCGGGTCGTTGATGAAGTTGGTCACGACATCAAAGAACGCACCCTGCACCGCCAGCGTGGTCGCCATGTTGTGCGCCATGCTCGGCTGCAAGCCGCCGGACTTGGCGTCTGCCAGGAAGTCCTTCGCTGCAGTTTGTGCGCAGGAGTCGAAACCGAGTTTCTCCATGTTGTTCAACATGTCGTTACGTACCGGGATCGAGCCTTTGTTGATGCTGAAGACTTTCTGGAAGTTTTCACCCAGCACGACTCGGGCGATGTCCTGCTGACCGGCAGCAGTACCTTTGTCTTTCTGCTTGAACACCGCCAGGGAGTCGATGTTGTAGGTGAACGCTTTGTCGGTGCCCGGGAAGGCTACGCACTCGTAATCCTTGCCAGCGACTTTCTTGGCCGCGGTCCACTCGGACTTGGCCCAGTCACCCATGATCTGCATGCCGGCCTTGCCGTTGATGACCTTGGCCGCTTCCAGGTTCCAGTCCTGACCTTTGCCGTCGACGTCCATGTAAGTCGCGACTTTCTTCAGTTCGGTCAGGGCCTTGACCATTTCCGGGCCGGTCAGCGCTGCGTTGTCCAGATCGACCAGGGCTTTTTTGTAACCATCAACACCCATGACCGAGAGCACAACGGCTTCGAACACGGTGCTGTCCTGCCAAGGCTGACCGCCGTGGGCCAGCGCAATGAAACCGGCTGCCTTGAGCTTGTCACCGGCAGCGTAGAATTCTTCGAGGGTGGTCGGGTTCTTGGTGATACCGGCTTTCTTGAAGACTTGCGGGTTGATCCACAGCCAGTTGACGCGGTGAATGTTCACCGGAACGGCCACGTAATCACCGTCGTACTTCACGGTATCGGAGACTTTCTTGTCGAGCAGGCTGTCCCACTTCTCTTCTTTGGCGACGTCTTTGAGCACGTCAGTGTCGAGCAGACCGGTCGACGCCCATTCCTGGATGTCCGGGCCTTTGATCTGGGCAACGCCTGGAGGGTTGCCAGCGACAGCACGGCTTTTCAGTACGGTCATGGCAGTCGCACCGCCACCACCGGCGACAGCGCCGTCTTTCCAGGTGAAACCGTCTTTTTCGACTTGGGCCTTGAGCACATCAACAGCGGCTTTTTCACCACCGGACGTCCACCAATGCACGACTTCCACCGAACCTTTGGATTCGGCAGCGGACACACTGAGGGGCAGAATTGCGAGCGGGAACAGGGAGGCGACAGAAATGACAGTAGCGAGGCGAGAAATCGCATTCATCTGAGATGTACCTTTCTTGTTGTTATGCGTTGCAAGTCTGGTGCTTGCGCTGCACAGGAGTTTAAACAGGACGTTTCGCTTCGCAGGTAACGAAGGGACGCGCGAATGTCACGACATGGTTACATGACTGATTACATAGCAGCGCTCTGGGACAACTGCGCCAGCGCACTCGCCATACTCGGCGACAAGGGTAGACGAGGGATCAGTACGGCTTGCCAAGCGTGATACAGATCGGGTTTGCCCGGCCAGATATCGGCACTTGGGCGGTTCTGTGAGTCGAGTTCGTGGTGCCAACTGCCGTTGCAGCGGTCAATGAAATGGCTTTCACAAAAATCCCAAAAAAGCCGATACCAGGTTTCGTATTGCGCCTCGCCCGTGCGTTTGAGCAAGGCACTGGCCGCGGCGCTGGCTTCGGCATGCGTCCAGTGCAGGCGATGGCGGACCACGGCTTTGTTGTCCCAGTCGAGGGTGTAAACAATGCCCGGCGCACCATCGACATCCCAACCGTGACGGCAGTTGTTTTCGAACAGTTTCTGCGCGTCGGTCGCCAGCCAGCCGGGTGTGAGCATACCAGCCTGCACCCGCGCGGCCTCAAGATGCAGCAGCAGCCGCGCCCACTCAAAACCGTGGCCTGGAGTGGTGCCGTAAGGGCGAAAACCGTCGGCACGATTGTCTTGGTTGTACTCGCGCAGCGGTTGCCAGTCGCGGTCAAAGTGCTCGATGACCATGTAGCCATTGGCGCCAGCATGGCCGTGGATCACGCGTTCAACGATGCGCTGGGCGCGCACCAGCCAGCGCGGATCTTCCGTGACGTCGGCCAGCGCGAGGAAAGCTTCGGTGGCGTGCATGTTGCTGTTGGCGCCGCGATAGGCTTCTTCTTCGCTCCAGTCGCGATTGAAGCATTCGCGTATGGCGCCCTCTTCTTCACTCCAGAAATACGTGTCGATGATGTCGATCGCGTCATCGAGTAAAGCTTGCGCGCCGGGGCGCTGCGCGACCACCGCAGAACTCGCCGCCAGGGCGACGAAGGCGTGCAGATAAGCGTTCTTGCCCGTGTTGCCATCGCGGTGTTCGGCGACCGCGAACCAGCCACCGTGCAGCGCGTCGCGCAACGGCCCGCGCAGGGCCGCGATGCCGTGATCGACCAGCTCGGCGAACCCTGGCAGGCCCTGAATATGGGCCATGGCGAAACTGTGAGTCATGCGTGCGGTGTTCATGGTTTCGGCCTGCGCGTTCGCAGGCAACTGGCCGCGCTCGTCGAGATTGCCAAAACCTTCGGGCAGTTTTGCCGCCTTGGCAAAATCCAGCAGGCGCAGGCCTTCGGCGGCGAGCCATTGCTGATGGGCAGGGGCGTTCAGCCAACTGCTGAAGCCTGGGTGAAAGAGATCCATGGGTGGCCTTTTTTGTTGTTATGACGGCGGGCAGTCTAAACAACGGGCCGGGGCGGGCTTGTAACGAAGGGGACAGGTTTTGTCACCAACCTGTGACATGGATATTGATGTTGAATGGGCCGACGCCTTCGCTAGCAAGCCCGCTCCCACAGGGGACCGCGTTTCTCCAGATGAAATACAGTCACCTGTGTGCGGGCTTGCTCGCGAAGAACGATAACGCGGTCTATCTAGTCGGCACTGCGTGGCAATTGCAACGTCACCCGCAACCCACCCTCACGCAAATTCTGCAACGTCACCTCACCGCCATGGCTATGGGCGATGTTGCGCGCAATCCCCAAGCCCAATCCGTAACCCTGCTGCTGCCCCGCCAAGCGAAAGTGCGGCTCGAACACCTGCTCCAGGCGCTGCTGCGGCACGCCCGGCCCTTCATCGTCGACGTGCAGGACAAACGCATGCTCGTCGTCATCGATGTGCAGATGCGCGTTCTGTCCGTACTTCAACGCGTTGTCGATCAGGTTGCCGATGCAACGCTTGAGCGCCAACGGTTTTCCCGGATACGCCGCCAGCGCTCGTCCGTTCTGGGTCACGCGGCCATTGCCGTTCGGTGCCAGATACGGCTCCACCAGACAATCGAGCACATGATTGAGATCCACCGGTTCGATGTTCTCGTGGATGTCGGTGTCTTTCACGCATTGCAATGCGCCTTTGACCAGCAACTCCAGCTCATCGAGATCGCGACCGAACTTGGCTTGCAACTGTTCGTCTTCCAGCAACTCGACGCGCAAACGCAGGCGGGTGATCGGTGTGCGCAGGTCATGTGAAATCGCGCTGAACAACTGGCTGCGCTCGGTCAGGTAACGGCTGATGCGCTCGCGCATGGCGTTGAACGCACGGCCTACCTCGACCACTTCGCTGCCGCCGCCCTCGGCCACCGGTTCGACATCGGCGCCCAGCGACATCTCCCGCGCGGCCCGCGCCAGGCGCTTGAGCGGCCGGCTCTGCCAATGCACCAGCAAACCGATGAACAACAGCAGAAAACCGCTGGTGAGGACGATGAACCACACTTGCTGCGAGGGCAGGCCTTGCTCTTCAAGGCTGGTGTAGGGCTCGGGCAGCAGGGAGGCGATGTACAGCCACTCGCCCGGCGCCATTTGAATTTGGGTGACCAGCACGGGCGGATTGACCGGTTCCAGCGTCAGCGCGTAATGCGCCCAGGAGCGCGGCAACTCATCGAGTTTCAACCCGGCGTTGAAAATCCGCAGATCCTCGGGGCTGACGAAACTCACGGAAATGTCGGTGTCCTGCCCCAACGACTGACGCAGCACTTCATCCACCGCTTTCATCACGGCGGCTTTACGCGGTGTGACCGGCAGCACGTCCATGCCCAGCGGTTTGTCGTTGAGCGTCACGACAAAACGGGTACCGCCCATGCTGCGCAACTGGTCGAGCACCAGCGGCCGATACGCCACCGGCAGCGAACGGAAATAACTGACGCTGGCCGTCATCGAATGCGCCAGGCTGCGCGCGCTGGTGACCAGCCCTTCCAGTTGTGTGGCGCGCAGTTGAGACACCCAGATCACACTCGACAAGGTCTGGGCGAACAGCATCGCCAGAAGCGTCAGCAACAACATCCGCCCCAACAGCGAACGCGGCACCGGCGCTCTGGCTGCGAGCTTGCGCAGGGACTCAGTGACCATTGCCGGCAACCACATTGGCTGCCAATTGGTAGCCGCTGCCACGCACCGTGCGGATCAGTCGCGGCGGTTTTTCCGTGTCGCGCAGGCGTTGGCGCAAACGGCTGACCGCCATGTCGACGATACGATCGAGGGGCATCAGATCACGGCCACGGGTGGCGTTGCCGATGGTGTCGCGGTCGAGGATTTCCTGGGGGTGATCGAGGAACAGTTTGAGCAAGGCGAAATCGGCGCCGGAGAGAATCACTTCCTCGCCGTCGGTGTGGAACAGCCGATGACTGACCATGTCCAGCCGCCATTCATCGAAGGCCAGCACTTCACTGCCGCTGCGCTCCTGACCGAATTGCGCACGACGCAGCAAGGCTTTGATCCGTGCTTGCAGCTCACGAGGGCTGAACGGTTTGCCGAGGTAATCGTCGGCACCGAGTTCCAGACCGATCACTCGATCAGCCTCATCGGAACTGGCGGTGAGCATGATGATCGGCACCTGCGCCTGACGCGGATGCTGGCGCACCCAGCGGCACAGGCTGAAACCGTCCTCATCGGGCAGCATGACATCGAGGATCACCAGATCGCTCGGTGCCTCGTTCAAGGCCTGACGAAAACTGGCGCCATCGGCTGTGGCCCGAACCTGAAACCCGGCGCGGGTCAGGTAGGTGTCCAGCAACTCGCGTATCTCCTGGTCGTCATCGACCAACAAAATCGACTTGTTGACTGAGCTCACTTCGAAGGCATCCTTGTTGTTGGTATTGAGGCGGATTATGCCTTAAGCATCGAACGTACAAACACCACAGAACCACTGTGGCAGCGGGCTTGCTCGCGAATCGGTTTTAACATTCAACACATCTGTTGACTGACACACCGCTTTCGCGAGCAGGCTCGCTCCCACAATTGGATTGCATTTCAGGTCGGGATGGATTGATCGAGGGCTACGCCGGCGCCAACAAGCCCCGAATACGGCGCTGTCACCAGCCACACCGGAATGCCCTTGAAGTAATCACTCATGCAGCCCTTGTCGGCAAAGCTGCGGGCGAAACCGCTTTCGACAAAGAAATCGGCAAAGCGTGGAATCACGCCGCCAACAATGAATACCCCGCCTCGCGCGCCCGTGGTCAACACGTTGTTGCCGGCCACACGACCGAGCCAGCAACAGAACTGCTCCAGTACTTGCAGGGCAATCGGGTCACCCGCCAATCCCGCAGCGGTGATCGCTTCCGGCGTGTCGAGTGTTGGCTCATGCCCGTCGACCGCGCAGATCGCCCGGTACACCCGAGGCAAACCGCCGCCGCTCAATGCGGTTTCCGCGCTGACGTGGCCGATCTCGTTATGGATGTGCTGCCACAGCTGGGTTTCGCGCGGACTGCTCAGAGGCAGATCGACGTGCCCTCCCTCGCCCGGCAACGCGGCAAAACGACCGTCACCGAGATCGAGCAAGGTGCCGACGCCAAGGCCTGTGCCTGGGCCGATCACCACGGCCGGACGCAACGGCTCAGGCGCGCCTTCGCACACCACACGAAATTCGCCGGGCTGCAAACGGGTCATGCCCAACGCCATCGCCGAGAAGTCGTTGATCAGCAACAACTGCTCAACTTGCAACGTCAGGCAAAACGCCTGGCGGCTCAGGCGCCAGTGGTTGTTGGTGAACTTGAATTCATCGCCACTGACGGGGCCGGCCACCGACAGGCACACCGAACCGATGTCCCCCGGCGCCAGACCGAGCCCGCTCAGATACAGGCTGATCGCCTCCTCCGGGCTGGCGTAGTCGGCCGTGGCCAGCACTTGAATCGATGCCAGTTGCTGGTTTTTCCACAACGCGAACCGCGCGTTGGTGCCTCCGATGTCACCGACCAAAGCCAGTTTCAATTAAGCGTCTCCAGGGCAGAAGTGAAGGCGCTGGCGCCCTGCTCCGCCGAGCTGAAGGCCATACGCATGAAGCCAAACAGTTCGCGACCGCTGCCGATGTTGTTGCCCAACAGGCCTTTGGCGGGTTCGCGCGCGGCAAATTCTTCGGCGTCCACTTTGAGTTCCAAAGTACCTTTGACGCCATCGACGCGGATGATATCGCCCTCTTGCACCCGCGCCAAAGCCCCACCGACATAAGCCTCAGGACTGACGTGAATCGCCGCCGGGATTTTCCCCGAGGCGCCGGACATGCGCCCGTCGGTCACCAGCGCGACTTTGAAGCCGCGATCCTGCAGCACGCCAAGGAACGGCGTCATCTTGTGCAGCTCCGGCATGCCGTTGGAACGCGGCCCCTGGAAGCGCATCACCGCGACAAAATCCTTCTCCAGCAAACCGGCCTTGAACGCGTCGGCCAGATCCTGCTGATCCTGGAACACCATCGCCGGAGCTTCGACGATCTGGTTTTCCAACGCCACGGCGGACACCTTCATCACGCCGCGTCCGAGGTTGCCTTCCATCACCCGCAGACCACCCTCAGAGGAGAAGGCACGGGCAACGGGACGCAGAATATTTTCGTCGAGGCTTTCGATCGGGCCTTCGCGCCAGACCAGTTCGCCGTTATCAAGGAACGGTTCTTTGGTGTACTGGCTCAAGCCGTGGCCGAGCACGGTGTTGACGTCTTCGTGCAGCAGCCCGGCTTCGAGCAGTTCACGGATCAGGAACGACATGCCGCCCGCCGCCTGAAAGTGGTTGATGTCGGCTTTGCCGTTCGGATACACGTGGCTGAGGGTTGGCACGACTTCGGAGAGGTCGGCCATGTCTTGCCAGGTCAATTGAATGCCCGCCGCCATGGCGATGGCCGGCATGTGCAGGGTGTGGTTGGTCGAGCCGCCGGTGGCGTGCAGGGCGACGATCGAGTTGACCAGTGACTTTTCGTCGACGATTTCGCCGATCGGCATGAAGTTGCCGTTCTGTTTGGTCAGGCGCGTGACTTGATGCGCGGCCTCGCGGGTCAGGGCATCACGCAGTGGCGTGTTCGGGTTGACGAAGGAGGCGCCCGGCAGGTGCAGGCCCATGACTTCCATCAGCAACTGGTTGGTGTTGGCCGTGCCGTAGAAGGTGCAGGTACCCGGGCTGTGGTAGGACTTCATTTCCGATTCCAGCAGCTCTTCGCGGGTCGCCTTGCCTTCGGCGTACTTCTGGCGCACGTCGGCTTTTTCCTTGTTGGAAATCCCCGAAACCATCGGCCCGCCCGGTACGAAAATCGTCGGCAGATGGCCGAAGCGCAGCGAGCCCATCATCAGGCCCGGCACGATCTTGTCGCAGATGCCAAGCATCAGCGCGCCGTCGAACATGTTGTGAGACAACGCCACCGCCGTTGACAGGGCAATCACTTCGCGGCTCGGCAGGCTCAATTCCATGCCCGGTTCGCCTTGGGTCACGCCGTCGCACATCGCCGGAGTACCGCCGGCGAACTGGCCGACCGAACCGATTTCGCGCAGGGCATTTTTGATTTGTTCCGGGAACACTTCGTAAGGCTGGTGCGCCGAGAGCATGTCGTTGTACGAAGAAACAATGGCGATATTCGCCGAGTTCATCATCCGCAGGCTGTGCTTGTCTTCGCTGCCGCACCCGGCCACGCCGTGGGCGAAGTTGGCGCATTGCAGCTTGCCGCGCATCGGCCCGTCAGTCGCGGCGCCGTGAATCAGTGCAAGGTAAGCCTGACGCGTGGCGCGGCTGCGGGCGATAAGCCGTTCGGTGACCTCAAGGACGCGGGGATGCATGTGTAGAACTCCAGGCTAACGGATGTGGCGACCTGATTGTCTATGCTGATCAAACACCGTTGTTGTTGGAATGACAGACGGTGTTTTTGATCATTCGGACCAGTTGATTCAGGTCACTCGTTGTAGATAAAACAAAATATTGCCACTAAAAAGGCTTGTTTTCTATTTTTATGCGAATAATCTTGTAATTCCAACAACAAAACGACGGCGGCGCTGTTTCATGACTCTTCGAATCGCAATCAATGGTTTTGGCCGCATCGGCCGTAATGTCCTGCGCGCACTGTATACCCAAGGCTACCGACAGGATTTGCAGATCGTCGCCATCAACGATCTGGGCGACAGCTCGATCAACGCGCATCTGCTCAAATACGACACCGTTCATGGCACGTTCGACGCCGAAGTGGCGCATGACAACGAAAGCCTGACCGTCAACGGCGACCGCATTGCCGTCAGTGCCATTCGCAACCCGGCCGAACTGCCATGGGCTGCGGAAAAAATTGACGTGGTGTTCGAATGCACCGGTCTCTTTACCGACCGTGCCAAAGCCGCCGCGCATATTACTGCCGGCGCGCGCAAAGTCATCATCTCGGCCCCGGCCAAAGGCGCCGACGCCACCGTGGTTTATGGTGTCAACCACGACATTTTGCGCCAGTCGCACCAGATCATCTCCAACGCTTCGTGCACCACCAACTGCCTGGCGCCTGTGGCGCAGGTGTTGCACCGCGAACTGGGGATCGAAAGCGGCCTGATGACCACTATTCACGCCTACACCAACGATCAGAACCTGACCGACGTCTATCACACCGACCCTTACCGCGCGCGCTCGGCCACGCAGAACATGATCCCGAGCAAAACCGGCGCCGCTGAAGCGGTGGGCCTGGTGCTGCCGGAACTGGCCGGCAAACTGACCGGCATGGCTGTGCGTGTACCGGTGATCAATGTGTCGCTGGTGGACCTGACCGTGCAGTTGAAGAAAGAAGCCAGCGCCGAGGAAGTCAACGCGTTGCTCAAGGCTGCCAGCCAGCACTCGAAAATTCTCGGCTACAACACCTTGCCGCTGGTTTCCAGCGACTTCAACCACAACCCGCTGTCGTCGATCTTCGACGCCAACCACACCAAATCCAGCGGCAAACTGCTGAAGGTGCTGGCCTGGTATGACAACGAGTGGGGCTTCTCCAACCGCATGCTGGATAACTGCCTGGCGTTGTGCAACGCGGAGTAAGCCGCACTCCCCATGTGGGAGCGGGCTTGCTCGCGAAAGCGGTGGTTCAATCAATAGATGAGTCACCTGACACGACGCCTTCGCGAGCAAGCCCGCTCCCACAGGTTGGCGATTTCAATCTGAAATCAAGGCTTGACCATTCGACTGGATGATAAGCATTATCATTCGCCTCAAATGGATCAGGTCCTCCCGTGAGTCAATCGCGCTTCAACCATGTCTTCCTCACCCAGCGCACTTCGTTGCTGCGCACGCTGGAACGGATGGTCAACAATCACAGCACCGCTGAAGACCTGTTGCAGGAAACCTACCTGCGCGTGACGCGGGCGCTGAGCGAGCGGGCCATCGACCACCTCGAACCCTTTGTCTTCCAGACCGCACGCAATCTGGCGCTGGATCATCTGCGTGCGCGCAAGATTCATTCACGCACCATGGTCGATGACGTGCCGCAGGACGTCGTGCACAGCATCGCCGCCCCTGCCAGCAGCGCCGAAGACGCCGCCCACGCCGAACAATTGCTCGAACGCTTGAACGTGAGTCTCAGTCAACTGAGCACCCGTCAGCAGCAGATTTTCATCCTCAGCCGTCTGCACGGGCACAGCTATCAGGCAATCGCCGACGAACTGAATGTCTCTTTAAGCACCGTGCAAAAAGAATTGAAACTGATCATGACCATCTGCATTGGCGTCGCTGAACGCTTGAATGGCGACTGAGGCTGTAGGCTCTTTCCGTAAGCGCCAGGTTCGACTGCACTAAGCTTTGTGCTTTGTTACCCTTGCCCGACTTTTACGCTTCACTAAAAAAACAGCCGTGCGCAGACACTGCCGAGGAAACACCGTGACGGACACCCACCGCTCGCCTTCGCCGGAATCGGCGCGGGACGCTGCAAACGCAATGGACCAGGCACTGGACTGGCTCATCGTGCTAGGCAGCCCGGACGAGGAACAGACCCGGCAATTTCATGCCTGGCTGGCGGCCGATCCGTTGAATGCCGAGGCGTTTGCCAAGGCCCAAGCGATCTGGGATGGCCCGCAAATCGCTCAGTGCGCGCAAACCCTGGCGGCGGCGCCTGCGAAAGTCAGCGTCCTCAGCCGTCTGCGTCCACACTGGAAACCACTGGCCACCGCTGCGGTATTGCTGCTCGGTTTGTTCAGTTTCAGCAATGTGCCGCTGCGCATCCAGGCTGACCACCTGACCGTGGTCGGCGAGCGTCAGCGTCTGCAACTGGAGGACGGCTCGAAAGTCCTGCTCAACACCAATTCGGCGTTCTCCAGCACCATCAACGATCAACTGCGCGTCGCGCGGTTGTACCAGGGCGAGGCGTTTTTCGAGATTGCCGGCAACCGCAAGCAACCGCTGGAAATCGACGCTGGCCCGGTCAAGGCCAGCGTGCATGACACCGCATTCGCGGTGCGTTATCTGGACGGCGTGGCGCAGGTCAACGTGCAACGCGGCGATGTCGATTTGCGCGCTACGCATAACGATGCCCGGGTGCGTCTGTCTGCCGGAGAAAGTATTCGCATCGGCCCCAACGGCTTCGACCGCCCGGCCAAACTTGACGCCTCGACCGATCTGGCCTGGGTGCAAGGCCGACTGGTGTTCGAGAACTGCCCGTTGAATCAGGTGCTGGCCGAACTGCGCCGCTACTATCCGGGCTGGATCATCAACACCAACGAGCAGTTGGCTGATGTCGCCGTGACTGGCAATTACCGCCTCGATCAGCCACTGGACGTGGTGCGTTCCCTCGCTCACATCACCTCGGCGCGCCTGCAGGAATTCCCGGCGCTGGTGATCCTGAACTAAATGAGAATTATTTTTACTCGATAGCCAAAGCGCGTTCGTCTAGTTATAGCCAATGCAATTGATTCGCATCTTCGGACGCCAATCAGCACCTATAAAGATTCGTGCGACACGGAGCGCTATCGATGTCCTCTCGCCTTACCCGCCAGACTGCTTCCTCTTCCCGCGTGTTGTCGCTGCTGACCGCTGCCATCCTCATGGCCGGTACCGCACCGCTCATGGCTGCCACCGAGCAACCGACACGCAACATGGGTGATTACTCGTTCTCGATTGGCCAGCAACCGCTGGTGTCGGCACTGAATGCCTTCACCGCCGTCACGGGTTGGCAGGTCGGCCTGTCGGCAGAATTGGCTCAGGGCGTGTCGTCACCGGGCGTGCGTGGCTCGCTGCCGCCGGAAACAGCCCTGGAGCGCCTGTTGGTGGGGACCAACCTGAGCGTTCGCACATTGAGCAAAAACAACGTCGTGCTGCAGATGCGCCGTAACAGCGGCGCACTGAATCTGGATCAAGTGACCATCAGCGCCACCCGTCAGGAACAATCGGTCAACAGCGTGCCGGCCACCGTCAGTGTGCATACCCGTGAAGAACTGGATCACAACAACGTCAACACCCTCAAGGATCTGGTGCGCTATGAGCCGGGCGTCTCCGTCGGCGGCGCCGGCCAGCGAGGCGGCATCAGCGGTTACAACATCCGCGGCATCGATGGCGACCGCATCCTGACTCAGGTTGACGGTGTCGAAGTACCGGACGGGTTCTTCAACGGCCCGTACGCCAAGACCCAACGCAACTACGTCGACCCGGAAATCGTCAAACGCGTCGAGATCCTCCGTGGCCCGGCCTCGGTGCTGTACGGCAGCAACGCCATCGGCGGCGCGGTCAGCTATTACACCCTCGATGCGGACGACATCATCAAGCCCGGCAAAGACGTCGGCGCCCGCCTTAAAACCGGTTACAGCTCGGCCGATGAGAGCTGGTTGAAGTCCGCCACCGTCGCCGGCCGTGCCGATCAGTTCGACGGTTTGCTGCATTACAGCCAGCGTGACGGCCATGAAACCGATGCCTACGGCAGCAACCACGGCACAGGCCTTGAGCGCACCGCCGCCAACCCGGAAGACGTCAAGGCAAGCAACGTACTGGCCAAGATCGGCTGGAACTACAACGAAGATTCGCGCTTGGGCCTGACCTACGAAAAGTACAAGGACGATCGCGACACCGATCAGAAAAGCGCCTACGGCGGCCCGTACTTCAACGGCGCCCCGACCATCCCCAACAACATGCTGCCCGGCGGCATGTACCAGTGGCGCACCGGCAACGACACGATCACCCGCGAGCGTTTCGGTATCGAACACAGCTTCGCCCTCGACAGCCTGCTGGCCGACAACGTGAAGTGGAGCCTGAACCACCAGATCGCCAAGACTGACCAGCGCACCGAAGAGTATTACTACCCGATGACCCGCAAAGTGCTGCGTACTCGCGACACGATCTACGAGGAAAAACAGTGGGTGTTCGATGCGCAACTGGACAAGGCTTTCGCCATCGGTGAGACCGATCACGTCCTGACCTACGGCACCACCATCAAGCAACAGAAAGTCACCGGCTCACGCAGCGGCGACGGCAAGTGCCTGGCCGTGGGGCGTGGCTGCAGCGCAATCGGCGCGACCAGTGCCGCTGACGTATTGAAGAAGGCCAGCGACTTCCCGGACCCGACCATCAACACCTACAGCGTGTTTGCTCAGGATCAGATCAGCTGGAACGACTGGACCTTCCTGCCGGGCCTGCGCTACGACTACACCGAACTCAAGCCGCACATCACCGAGCAATTCCTCAATACCGTAAACGCCGATCGCCAGGGTACGGTCAGCGACAAGAACAAGACCTGGCATAAGGTCTCGCCCAAATTCGGCCTGACCTACGCCTTTAACGAGCACTACACCTGGTACGGTCAGTACGCCGAGGGCTTGCGCACGCCCACCGCGAAAGCGCTGTACGGTCGCTTCGAGAACAACACCACCGGTTACACCGTGGCGCCGAATCCGGGCCTTGAGCCGGAAAAAAGCAAAAGCTATGAAACCGGTCTGCGCGGCCATTTCGAATCCGGCTCGTTCGACGTGGCGGTGTTCTACAACAAGTACCGCGACTTCATTAATGAAGACGCGGTCAAGCCGGGCGACGACGCGTTGACCTTCCAGAGCAACAACATCAAGCACGCGACCATCAAGGGGGCGGAAGTCAAAGGTCGTCTGAACCTGGATGCTTTCGGTGCGCCACAAGGCCTGTACACCCAGGGCTCGATTGCCTACGCCTACGGTCGCAACAACGACAACGGCGAACCGCTCAACAGCGTCAACCCGCTGACCGGCGTGCTCGGTCTGGGTTATGACCAGGACCACTACGGCGCCCTGCTGAGCTGGACCGTGGTGAAGAAAAAAGATCGTGTCGACGACAGCAACTTCAAATCGCCGGATGGCGTCAGCAGCCAGTTCAAGTCGCCGGGCTTCGGCATTCTGGATCTCGCCGGGCACTACAAAATCACCGACGACGTCACCGTCAGCGGCGGCATTTACAACCTGACCGACAAGCAATACTGGCTGTGGGATGACGTGCGCGGTTACGACAGCGTCGGCGAAGCCTCGGTGACGCAACCGGCCAACCTTGATCGACTGACCCAACCGGGCCGCAACTTCGCGATCAATCTGATCTGGGACATCTGACCCGGCCGACCTCACGGCGTGTGTTCATGAACCGCGCCGTGACTTTTTTTACGCTCAGGCACTGGCCCGTTCGTCTCGTTATCAAGCGCCTCTTCTATCAAGGACACCCCATGACCCCTACGGGAAAAGCCCTGCGTTCGCAACGCCTGAACCAGATCACTCACGCGCCGCACACCAAGCTCGACGCGCTGGTCAAAGCCCACGCACCGTTCGAAACCCGCGCCAACTTCGCCCGGTTTGTCGTTGCGCAGTACCTGTTCCAGTCGGAACTGGTTGAGCTGTACAACGATGCCGAACTGACCGCGATCATTGCTGACTTGCCAGCCCGGTGCCGCGCCGAAGCGGCCAAGGCTGACCTGGCGGATCTGCACACCGACGTGCCGGCCCCAGTGGCCCGCGCGCTGAAAAATCCGAGCAAGGCCCGCGCCCTGGGCTGGCTCTTCGTCTCCGAAGGTTCCAAACTCGGCGCGGCGTTTTTGATCAAACGCGCCGTGGCGCTGGAATTGAGCGAAACCTTTGGTGCCCGTCACTTGGGTGAACCGCAAGGTGGACGCGCCGAAGGCTGGAAGCGTTTCGTCAAAACCCTAGACTCATTGGTGTTCACCGCTGAGGAAGAGGCCGACGTTGAGCAAGGCGCAATCGACGCCTTTAACCGCTTCACCGTGCTGCTGGAACGAGCTTATGCGACTGAAGCAGAAATGGCCTGACACTTCCCTTCTGAGAGCGGGCTTGCTCGCGAATGCGGTCTGACATTCAAAGAATGGGGTGGCTGACACTGCGCCTTCGCGAGCAAGCCCGCTCCCACAGGGAATTGCATAAGCCTGTAAGATCCCGATCCAGCTTCATAAACCACGCGCTGAGCCCATGCCGCAACCCGCCTCCTCCAAACTCGCCCGCCTGCTGTTCGGCCTCTTGGCCTATATCAGCCTCGGCATCGGCCTGATCGCCATCGTCGTGCCCGGCCTGCCGACCACCGAGTTCATCCTGCTCGCGGCCTGGGCAGCGACCCGCAGTTCGCCGCGTCTGAGTGCCTGGCTGGAAAACCATCGGCTGTTCGGACCGATCCTGAGCAACTGGCGCAACGGCAAGATCATTGCGCGCAAGGCCAAGGTCAGCGCCACGATCAGCATGCTGCTGTGTGCGACGTTGATGCTGGTGCTGCTCGATCACGGCTGGCCGGTCTATCTGGCAATTGCCGGGATGAGCCTGGGCAACCTGTGGATCTGGTCGCGACCGGAAACCACCCCGTCACCACGCTGAAACTTCCCTGTAATCAAGCCTTTTTTCGACACATTCTCCTGCGCAAACGTTTAACGACGACCGTTCGTCGGCACTGCCCTCATGCGCCCCCGCCTCACGCCGATGTGCATTGAATGGCGCTGAATGGATTTGGCGAACAGGGTCACTCCCGACGTGGCCAACCGCTCATTCATTCGCGAGAACGCCCATGTTCGACTCTCTTTCCATTCGCCTGAAAATTGTCCTGCTCTCTGGTTTGTGCCTGCTCGGTGTGGTCGCGCTGATCGTCGGCATGAACATCTACCAGACCAACCAGAACGACAAACTGGTCAGCCACTCCAGCAGCAAGATGCTCACCGCCAGCGTAGAGAATCTGCTGCAAGCCAAAGCCGCCGAGCAAGCGGTGCGGGTGCAGAAAACCTTCGGCGAAAGTCTGACCGTGATCACGGCGCTGGCCGACCAGATCAAGGACATGCGCGTGATGGCCGCCAAGCGTTCGCTGGAGGCTGGCGCGCTGCGTGAAGAGTTGAACCAGAGCCTGAAAACAGCCTTCGAGCGCAACGACAAAGTGCTCGGCATCTGGCTGGCATTCGAACCCAACGCGCTGGACGGCAAGGACAGCGAGTTCGCCAATGACGCCGCCCGTCAATCCAACGAAGCCGGACGTTTTGCCAGTTACTGGAGCCGCGCCGCCGGCTCGGCGCTGAACACGGTCATGGTCGAAGAAGACATGACCAAAACCACGTTGAGTGTCAGCGGTACGCCGTACAACAGTTGGTACACCTGCCCTCGCGACAACAAGCGAACCTGCCTGCTCGACCCGTATGCCGATACTGTCGGCGGCAAGGAAATGCTCATGACGACCATTTCCGTGCCCTTGATCGTCGACGGCAAAGCCATCGGCGTGGTTGGCGTCGACATCGCCCTCAACGCCCTGCAGGCCGCCGCAGTGGACTCCCAGCGTGACTTGTTCAACAACGCCGGGCACATGTTGATCGTCTCGGGCAGCGGTGTGCTGGGGGCCGACAGTGCCGACGCCACCAAGGTCGGCAAGACGATCACCGACACCCTCGGTGCCGATGGCAAGGACGTGCTGCAACTGATCGGCAGCGGCACACCGAAAATTCTCGAACAGGGCGACCTGATCCGTGCGGTGTATCCGGTCGATCCGATCGGCAACTCCCGGGCCTGGGGCGTGGTCATTGACCTGCCGAAACAAGTGTTGCTGGCCGACGCGGTCAAGCTGCAAGCAGTGCTGGATGAGGCGCACACAACCGGCATGATCACAGCGCTGTTAGTGGCGGTGGTGGCCGGCGTAATCGGCCTGCTGCTGATCTGGCTCACCGCTTCGGGCGTTACCCGCCCGATCAACAGCGTCGCCCAGATGCTGAAAAACATTGCCAGCGGCGAAGGCGATCTGACTCAACGTCTGGACTACACCAAGAAGGATGAACTGGGCGAGCTGGTGAACTGGTTCAACCGTTTCCTCGACAAACTGCAACCGACCATCGCCCAGATCAAGCAGAGCATCACCGAAGCCCGTGGCACCGCTGATCAGTCCTCGGAAATTGCCCGCCAGACCAGTGAAGGCATGCAGGTGCAGTTCCGCGAAATCGACCAGGTCGCCACCGCGTCCAACGAAATGAGCGCCACCGCCCACGATGTTGCCAACAGTGCCTCGAACGCGGCCAATGCTGCGAAAGGAGCCGACCAGTCGGCGAAGGAAGGTATGTCGATCATCGAACGCAGCACCCGCGATATCAGCCAACTGGCCGACGAAGTCAGCAAAGCGGTGACCGAAGTCGAGGAGCTGGCGGTCAACAGCGAGCAGATCGGCTCGGTGCTGGAAGTGATCCGCAGCATCGCCGAACAGACCAACCTGCTGGCCCTCAACGCGGCCATCGAAGCGGCCCGCGCCGGTGAGAGCGGTCGCGGCTTTGCGGTGGTGGCAGACGAGGTGCGCAACCTGGCCAAACGTACCCAGGACTCGGTGGAAGAAATTCGCGTGGTCATCGAACGTATCCAGACCGGCACCCGTGGCGTGGTCGCGACCATGCACTCAAGCCAGACCCAGGCGCACAACAACGCTGGGCAGATTCGTCAGGCTGTGGATGCACTGGGCAAGATCAGCGATGCGGTGACCGTGATCAGCGACATGAACCTGCAAATCGCCAGCGCCGCCGAACAGCAAAGCGCCGTGGCCGAAGAGGTCAATCGCAACGTCTCGGCGATCCGTACGGTGACTGAAACCTTGACCGAGCAAGCCACTGAATCGGCGGCAATCAGCAGCCAGCTCAATGCCCTGGCCAGTCAGCAGATGAAGTTGATGGATCAGTTCCGCGTCTGAAAATCAGCACTGCCCGCTGTGGGAGCGGGCTGGCCCGCGAAGGCGTCGGCACATTCAACATCATCGTTGACTGATAGACCGCTTTCGCGAGCAAGCCCGCTCTCACAGGGTCAGCGTTCATCCGTCAGCACTTTCATCTGACCAGACAACGTTTTGCACTATCATCGCCCTCTCGCTCCGGAGGGCCTTTGATGACTGATTTACTCACGTCCATTCAAGCCGCACTCGGCTTGCCGCACACGCCGATTGCGTTCACCGCCAGTGGCGCCCTGCCCTCGGCGTTCGCCGTGACCGACCTGGCCTGCGCCAGCATTGCCGTTGCCGGACAAGCCATCGGCGAATTGCTCAAACAACAGACGGGCCGTTTGCCGGCCGTTGAAGTCGACCGCCGATTAGCCTCGTTCTGGTTCGCCACCTCGCTGCGCCCGATTGGCTGGCAAGTGCCGCCGCTGTGGGACCCCGTCGCCGGTGACTACGCCACCCAGGACGGCTGGATTCGCCTGCACACCAACGCCCCGCATCATCGTGCTGCCGCTGAAAACGTGCTGGGTATCTGTGCCGATCGTGCAGCGATGGCTGCAAAAGTCGCGCAATGGACCAGCCAGGATCTGGAGCAAGCAGTCGTTGACGCCAAGGGCTGTGCCGCGCAGATGCGCAACTGGGCGCAGTGGCAACAGCATCCGCAAGGGTTGGCGGTGAATGCCGAGCCGCTCGTCCATTTCATCTGCGATCAGCACCCATGCGGCAAAACCTGGCAGGGCTCGGTGGCGCAACCGTTGGCCGGGATCAAGGTTCTGGACCTGACCCGCGTACTCGCCGGCCCGACCGCCAGCCGTTTTCTCGCCGGTCTCGGCGCCGATGTACTGCGTATTGATCCGCCCACCTGGGGCGAACCCGGCGTGGTGCCGGAGGTGACGCTCGGCAAGCGCTGCGCGCGTCTGGATCTAAAGGTGCCGGTGGATCGTGCGGTGTTCGAGACGTTATTGCAGGACGCCGACATTCTGTTGCACGGCTACCGCGCCGATGCGCTGGAGAACCTTGGTTTTGGCGTTGAGCGGCGGCGGCAACTGGCGCCGGGGTTGATCGACGTCGGCCTCAATGCCTATGGCTGGAGCGGCCCGTGGCACAACCGCCGCGGCTTTGACAGCCTGGTGCAAATGAGCAGCGGCATCGCCGAGGCCGGACAGCGCTGGCAGCACGCAGACAAACCGACACCTTTACCGGTGCAGGCGCTGGATCACGCCACCGGGTATCTGATGGCGGCGAGTGCGATCACTTTGCTCACCGAACGCTTGCACAGCGGTCGAAGTGGATCGGCACGGTTGTCGCTGGCGCGCACGGCGAAGCTGTTGATCGAGCATGGACGGGGCACCGATGAAGCGCTACGCGCCGAAGATGATCAGGATAAGGGCCTGCTCGTTGAACAGACCCCGTGGGGGCCGGCGCATCGCGTGCAAGTGCCGGTAAAGATCAGCGGGACGCCGCTGCAGTGGGCGTTGCCGGCCACCGAACTGGGGTCGCATCAAGCGCAGTGGTGATGAGCTTTCGGGCCCCTTCGCGAGCAAGCCCGCGCCCACATTTGACCGAGTTTCTTCTGACGGAACGCGACTGAATGTCGGAGCGGGCTTGCTCGCGAAGACGGCCGCACCGACACCTGCGATTCAGGGTCAATCCGTGCGGCTCGTCAACCTCACAACGACAGCACCCCGCTGTACAAACCGTAAGCCGCTAGCCCCGCGCCAATGATCACGCAGGTGAAAATCCCCTTCTCGACAGGGGTGAACAGCGGCTCGCCCTGTTCATGCTTGGCCTTGGCAAACAGGATCACCCCCGGCGCATACAACAGCGCCGACAGCAGCAGATATTTCACCCCGCCGGCGTACAACAACCACACCGCATAACACAGGGCGATGCCGCCGATCAGCAGGTCCTTGGTGCGCTCGGCCGAGGCGTGTTCGTAGGTTTCGCCGCGTCCGCTCAACAGCACGGCGTAGGCGGCCGACCACAGGTACGGCACCAGAATCATCGACGACGCCAGATAAATCAGACGGGTGTAAGTGCCGGCCGAAAACAACGTGATCAACAGAAAAATCTGGATCATCACGTTGGTCAGCCACAACGCATTGACCGGTACATGGTTGGCGTTTTCCTTTTTCAGGAACGCCGGCATGGTCTTGTCCCGGGCCGTGGCGAAAAGAATTTCGGCACAGAGCAACGCCCACGACAGCAATGCGCCAAGCAACGAGACCGCCAGGCCAATGCTGATCAGCAACGCGCCCCACGGCCCGACGATGTGTTCCAGCACCGCCGCCAGTGACGGGTTCTGCAGGGTCGCCAGTTCCGGCTGGCTCATGATCCCCAGTGACAACACGTTGACCAGCACCAACAGCGCCAGCACACCGATGAAACCGATCACCGTGGCACGGCCAACGTCACTGCGTTTCTGCGCCCGCGCCGAGTACACGCTGGCGCCCTCGATGCCGATGAACACGAACACCGTCACCAGCATCATGTTGCGCACCTGATCCATCACCCCACCAAAACTCGGGTTGCTGTGGCCCCAGATATCACGGGTGAAGATGTCAGCCTTGAACGCCAGGGCGGCGATGACGATGAACATGATCAGCGGCACAATCTTGGCCACCGTGGTCACCTGATTGATGAACGTCGCCTCCTTGATCCCGCGCAGCACCAGAAAATGCACGGCCCACAGCAGCACCGACGCGCAGCCGATAGCGATGGGCGTGTTGCCTTGGCCGAACACCGGAAAGAAGTAGCCGAGGGTGCTGAACAGCAGAACGAAATAACCGACGTTGCCCAGCCACGCACTGATCCAGTAACCCCATGCCGAGGAAAACCCCATGTAGTCGCCAAATCCGGCCTTGGCATAGGCATAAACACCTGAGTCCAGTTCGGGCTTGCGATTGGCCAGGGTCTGGAACACGAACGCCAGGGTCAACATGCCGATCGCGGTGATCCCCCATCCGATCAGAATTGCCCCGGCATCGGCGTGCGCCGCCATGTTCTGCGGCAGGGAAAAAATTCCCCCGCCAATCATCGAACCCACCACCAGGGCGATCAACGCACCCAGTTGCAGCTTTTGCGTCGGTTGCGACATTTCAATCTTCCTTTTCCCGGGTCGACGGTGGCCGCTCATTTATCACATAGTCACTATTTAACTAAACGGATAAAGCGTAATTACGTTTATTGAATAACACCGATTAACGCCTTTTATAAATAGCCAATAACGCTAACGCCAAAAACGGACAGGCACTTTCTTCGCGCGGGTCCTGATTATTTTATTCTGTACTGAAAACAGAGGCCGATATTTGCCAAACCCTGAAAAAGAACTAGCTTGATAGTTCCAAAGGAAAAGGGGCCATTCCCAATCATATTGAGCGAAAGCCTCTGAAACGGGACTTTCCGGCGAAAGCTTTATGCCATCAGTCATTTCATAAGTCATTCATTAACAATGAAATGTGACCATCAACTGATCCACGTCAGCTGTTTGAACAGATAACAGAAGTACGCTGTGATCTCTTCTCTCCTGCAATGGAGTCATGCAATGTCTGAAACTCCCGGAAAACTACGATTAGGCGCACTGGTTGCCTTGGTAGTCGGATCAATGATCGGTGGCGGGATATTCTCTTTGCCACAAAACATGGCCGCCAGCGCCGACGTCGGTGCCGTGCTGATCGGTTGGGCCATTACCGCTGTCGGCATGCTCACCCTCGCTTTTGTTTTCCAAACCCTCGCCAATCGCAAGCCTGACCTGGACGGTGGCGTGTACGCCTACGCCAAGGCCGGATTCGGTGATTACATGGGGTTCTCGTCGGCCTGGGGTTACTGGATCAGCGCTTGGCTGGGTAACGTCGGCTACTTTGTTTTGCTGTTCAGCACGCTCGGGTACTTTTTTCCGGTGTTCGGCGAGGGGAATACCGTCGCCGCGGTGATCGGCGCGTCCGTGCTGCTGTGGGCGGTGCACTTTCTGGTGCTGCGCGGGATCAAGGAAGCGGCGTTCATCAACCTGGTGACCACCGTCGCCAAGGTGGTGCCACTGCTGCTGTTTGTATTGATCGCCGTCTTCGCGTTCAAACTGGACATCTTCACCGCTGACATTTGGGGCGTGAAAAACCCTGATCTGGGCAGCGTGATGAACCAGGTGCGCAACATGATGCTGGTCACCGTGTGGGTGTTCATCGGCATCGAAGGCGCGAGCATCTTCTCGGCACGGGCGGAAAAACGTTCCGACGTCGGTAAGGCCACCGTGATCGGCTTCATCACCGTGCTGCTGTTTCTGGTGCTGGTGAACGTGCTGTCGCTGGGCATCATGACTCAGCCGGAACTGGCCAAACTGCAGAACCCGTCGATGGCCGCCGTGCTTGAACATGTGGTCGGTCACTGGGGTGCAGTGCTGATCAGCGTCGGTCTGATCATCTCGCTGCTGGGGGCGCTGCTGTCGTGGGTGCTGCTGTGCGCAGAGATCATGTTCGCCGCCGCCAAAGACCACACCATGCCGGCGTTCCTGCGCAAGGAGAACGCCAACCACGTCCCGGTCAACGCCTTGTGGCTGACCAACGCGATGGTGCAGGTTTTCCTGATCATCACCCTGTTCTCGGCCAGCACTTACCTGTCGCTGATCTACCTCGCCACGTCGATGATTCTGGTGCCCTACCTGTGGTCGGCGGCGTATGCCCTGCTGCTGGCGGTGCGCGGCGAAACCTACCAAGGCTTCGCCGCCGAACGGCGCAAGGATCTGATCATCGGCGCGATCGCCGTGATCTATGCGGTCTGGCTGCTGTATGCCGGCGGGATCAAGTACCTGCTGCTCTCGGCCCTGCTCTACGCCCCGGGCGCGATCCTGTTCGCCAAGGCCAAACTGGAACTCAAACAACCTGTTTTCACGAACGTCGAGAAGCTGATTTTCGCCGCTGTGGTCGTCGGTGCCCTGGTGGCAGCCTACGGCTTGTATGACGGCTTCCTGACTCTGTAGCACCTGATTGATTTGTTATCTGGAGGATCACTGAAATGACCACGGAAAAAGTTAAGTACGGCGTCCATTCCGAAGCCGGCAAACTGCGCAAAGTCATGGTTTGCTCCCCAGGTCTGGCCCATCAGCGGCTGACCCCGAACAACTGCGATGAACTGCTGTTCGACGACGTGCTGTGGGTCGCCCAGGCCAAACGCGACCACTTCGACTTCGTCACCAAGATGCGTGAACGCGAGATCGACGTACTGGAAATGCACAACCTGCTGACCGATATCGTCGCCATCCCTGAGGCACTGGACTGGATTCTCGATCGCAAGGTCACCGCCGATTCGGTGGGCCTGGGCCTGATCAGCGAAGTGAAGTCCTGGCTGCGCAGCCTCGAACCACGGCACATTGCCCAATACCTGATCGGCGGCGTCTCCGCTGATGACCTGCCGGACAGCTTCGGTGGCAAGACCATTCAGATGTTCCGCGACTTCCTCGGCCACTCCAGCTTCATTCTGCCGCCGCTGCCCAACACCCAGTTCACCCGCGACACCACGTGCTGGATCTACGGCGGCGTGACGCTGAACCCGATGTACTGGCCGGCGCGTCGTCAGGAAACCCTGCTGGCCACCGCCATCTACAAATTCCACCCGCAATTCACCAACGCCGATTTCGAGATCTGGTACGGCGACCCGGACAAGGATCACGGCAGCGCCACCCTGGAAGGCGGCGACGTCATGCCGATCGGTAACGGCGTCGTCCTGATCGGCATGGGTGAGCGCTCATCGCGCCAAGCAATCGGCCAACTGGCGCTGAACCTGTTCAAAAACAAAGCCGTGGAGAAAGTCATCGTGGCCGGCCTGCCGAAGTCCCGCGCAGCGATGCACCTGGACACCGTGTTCAGCTTCTGCGACCGCGACCTGGTGACGATATTCCCGGAAGTGGTCAACCAGATCGTGGCGTTCACTCTGCGCCCTGACGAAAGCAAACAGGGCGGCATCGATATCCGCCGCGAAGAATCGAGCTTCCTCGACACCGTGGCCAAAGCCCTCAACCTCAAAGCGCTGCGCGTAGTGGAAACCGGTGGCAACAGCTTCGCCGCCGAACGCGAGCAATGGGATGACGGCAACAACGTGGTAGCGGTGGAACCGGGCGTGGTCATCGGCTACGACCGCAACACCTAC
Organism: Pseudomonas sp. NPDC087615; assembly: GCF_044743445.1. Taxonomy (NCBI): domain Bacteria; kingdom Pseudomonadati; phylum Pseudomonadota; class Gammaproteobacteria; order Pseudomonadales; family Pseudomonadaceae; genus Pseudomonas; species Pseudomonas sp. NPDC087615. The sequence goes on from NZ_JBIUWM010000027.1 coordinate 67,228, forward strand.
ACCAACACCCTGCTGCGCAAGGCGGGCGTTGAGGTCATCACCATCAGCGCCGGGGAACTGGGCCGTGGTCGTGGCGGCGGCCACTGCATGACCTGCCCGATCATCCGCGACCCGATCGACTATTAATTTTTTGACTAATGACGACCCGACGCTGTGAACGCGTAGCGAGCGCAGGAAAGACAAGGCGAAGGCGCACAGCCTGCAGTCGCTTTCACAGTGTCGGGCAAGGAGATCCATCATGGCTTTTAATATGCGCAACCGCAGCTTGCTGAGTTTGATGCACCACACCACTCGCGAGATCAACTACCTGATCGACCTGTCCCGCGACCTCAAACGTGCCAAGTACACCGGCACCGAGCGTCCACACCTGCAAGGCAAGAACATCGCGCTGATCTTCGAAAAAACCTCGACCCGCACCCGCTGCGCATTCGAAGTCGCGGCCCACGACCAGGGTGCCCACGTCACCTACATCGATCCGGTGTCGTCGCAGATCGGCCACAAAGAGAGCATGAAAGACACCGCACGTGTTCTCGGTCGGATGTTCGACGCCATCGAATACCGTGGCTTTGAGCAGGAAATCGTCGAAGAGCTGGCCAAGTTTGCCGGAGTGCCGGTGTTCAATGGTTTGACCGCTGAATTCCACCCGACGCAAATGATCGCCGACGCGCTGACCATGCGCGAACACAGCGACAAGCCGATGCACGACATCAGTTACGCCTACCTCGGCGACGCCCGCTACAACATGGGTAATTCGCTGTTGATGATCGGCGCCAAGCTTGGCATGGACGTGCGCATCGCCGCGCCGAAAGCGCTGTGGCCGCACGCTGACTTCATCGCCCAGTGCATGGCGTTCGCCGAAGAAAGCGGCGCACGCATCACCATCACCGAAGACCCGAAAGAAGCGGTCAAGGGCGTCGACTTCATCCACACCGACATCTGGGTGTCGATGGGTGAGCCGGTGGACGCCTGGGACGAGCGCATCGAGCAACTGCTGCCGTACCAGGTCAACCCCCAAATGATGAAAGCCTCCGGCAACCCGCGCGTGAAATTCATGCACTGCCTGCCGGCGTTTCACAACAGCGAAACCAAGGTCGGTAAAGACATCGCCGCGCGCTATCCGCACCTGGCCAATGGCGTTGAAGTGACCGAAGACGTCTTCGAATCGCCGGCCAACATCGCCTTCGAGCAAGCGGAAAACCGCATGCACACCATCAAAGCGATTCTGGTGTCGACGCTGGCTGATCTCTAAGACCCGACCCGCTCTCACTGAAAAAACCGGCTGTAAATGTGGGAGCGGGCTTGCTCGCGAAGGGGCGATATCAGGTGACATTGATGGAGCCTGACACACCGCCTTCGGGAGCAATCCCCCTCCCACAAGGGCCCGGTTCCGACAGCAAGATCGAGTCGTTTGCCATTCCTCTGTTTTAGAAGGACTGCACCATGCGTATCGTCGTAGCGTTGGGCGGTAACGCCCTGCTTCGCCGTGGTGAGCCGATGACCGCTGACAATCAGCGCGCCAACATCCGCGTCGCCACCGAACAAATCGCCAGGATCCATCCCGGCAATCAACTGGTCATCGCCCACGGCAATGGCCCGCAAGTCGGCCTGCTGTCGTTGCAAGCGGCGGCCTATACCTCCGTCAGCCCGTACCCGCTGGACGTGCTCGGTGCCGAAACCGAAGGCATGATCGGCTACATCATCGAACAGGAGCTCGGCAATCTGCTGGACTTCGAAGTGCCGTTCGCCACCCTGCTGACCCAAGTCGAAGTCGACGCCAACGACCCGGCGTTCCAGAACCCGAGCAAACCCATCGGCCCGGTTTACGACAAGGCTGAAGCGGAAAAACTCGCCGCTGAAAAAGGCTGGGCGATTGCGCCGGACGGCGATAAATACCGCCGTGTGGTGGCCAGTCCTCGGCCCAAACGCATCTTCGAGATCCGCCCGATCAAGTGGCTGCTGGACAAGGGCAGCATCGTGATCTGCGCCGGTGGCGGCGGCATCCCGACCCTGTACGACGAACACCGCAAACTCAAGGGCATCGAGGCGGTGATCGACAAGGATCTATGCTCCTCGCTGTTGGCCGAACAACTGGACGCGGATTTGCTGGTGATCGCCACCGACGTCAATGCCACGTTCATCGACTTCGGCAAACCCAGCCAGAAAGCCATCGCCCAAGCGCATCCGGACGAACTGGAGCGCCTCGGGTTTGCCGCCGGCTCCATGGGGCCGAAGGTACAGGCAGCCTGCGAATTCGCCCGCCATACTGGCAAGGTCGCCGTGATCGGCTCGCTGGCGGACATCGAAGCGATTGTCCAGGGCAATGCGGGTACGCGAGTCAGCACAGCGAAACCCGGTATCACTTATCGATAATCAGAAACTCCGGGGGCAGGCGTAAGGTCTGCCCTTCTCCCATGCCTTGAAAGGAGAGATCCATGGCCCAGTTTGTACCCGGTCATCTGCACATCGAACGGCACGCGCTGAACAAGGACGATGTCAGCTACGACCTATGCCTTGACTACGAAGTGTTCACCGATCCCAAAGAGGGCAAAGGAATGCAGTTCACGATGCACGGCAGCATTCAGGGCAAGGACATGAAAGAGACGTTCTTCCTGCCCAAGGATCAGGCCTACAACTTCGCCAGAGACGTGACCAGAATTGCCGAGAAGTACGGGATTCCCAAGACGCATGCCAGCATTGGCTCGGTGCACAAGCACTACGACGCGATGTTTGAAGATGTGCGGGTGCAGTTGAATATGAAATCCGGGGACCCGGTGAAGCCCGAACACCTCGAATAACCCGGCGTCCCTGTGGGAGAGAGCTCGCTCGCGACGACGTCGTGTCCGGCGATATCAATGTGGCTGAGCCACGGCATTCGCAAGCAGGCTCGCTCCCACAGGGCAACCAGATCGACCGGAAAATCGCCGCCGATTTCACCATTGCCCCGCCCCAAGGCATACTTGCCACCCTCCGCATTGCAGATCACTGAACCGCCCCATGCGTATCCACGTCAGCTTCATCGACCGCGTCGGCATCACCCAGGAAGTCCTGGCCCTGCTCGGTGGGCGCAATCTCAATCTGGATGCGGTGGAAATGATCCCGCCGAACGTCTACATCGACGCCCCGACGTTGAGCCCTGAGGTGCTGGAGGAACTGCGTGACGCGCTGTTCAGCGTGCACGGTGTGCAAGCGGTGAAAGTGGTCGACATCCTCCCGGGCCAGCGCCGGCACTTGCAGCTTGATGCGCTGCTCGCGGCGATGACTGACCCGGTGCTGGCCCTCGACAGCGCCGGCAAGGTGCTGCTGGCCAATCCGGCGCTGATTGCGTTGTACGGTCGCGAACCGGCCGGTGAAACTGTTGCTGAGCTGTTCAACGATCCGGGCCTGCTCGACACGTTGCTCGAAAACGGCTTCCGCCTGCCGCTGCGCGAGATCACCGTCAACGGCCAGACGCTATTACTCGACGCCACGCCGATCACCGACGCTGGCGCCCTGCTCACCTTGTATCAACCCAACCGCATCGGCGAACAGCTCTCGGCGCTGCACCACGACCACGCCGAGGGCTTCGACGCGCTGCTTGGTGAATCCCCGGCAATCCGCACCCTCAAGGCTCGCGCACAGCGCGTTGCCGCCCTTGATGCGCCGTTGCTGATCCAAGGCGAAACCGGCACCGGTAAAGAACTGGTGGCCCGCGCCTGCCACGCCATCAGTGCACGGCACAGCGCGCCGTTTCTCGCACTCAACTGCGCGGCCCTGCCGGAAAACCTCGCCGAAAGCGAACTGTTCGGCTACGCCCCCGGCGCCTTTACTGGCGCGGCACGCGGTGGCAAACCGGGGCTGATGGAGCTGGCCAACCAAGGCACGGTGTTCCTCGACGAGATCGGCGAGATGTCGCCGTACTTGCAGGCAAAACTGCTGCGCTTCTTGAATGACGGCAGCTTCCGCCGGGTCGGCGGTGATCGCGAGGTGAAGGTCAACGTACGCATCCTCAGCGCCACCCACCGCGATCTGGAAAAAATGGTCAGCGAGGGGCTGTTTCGCGAAGACCTGTTCTATCGCCTCAACGTGCTTAACGTCGAAGTGCCGCCACTGCGAGAGCGCGGTCAGGACATTCTGTTGCTGGCGCGTTATTTCATGCAGCAGGCGTGTGCGCAGATTCAGCGCCCTGTCTGTCGCCTCGCCCCCGGTACTTACCCGGCGCTGCTCGGCAACCGTTGGCCGGGCAATGTCCGCCAGTTGCAGAACGTGATTTTCCGCGCCGCCGCGATTTGCGAAAGCAGTCTGGTGGATATCGGCGACCTCGACATCGCCGGGACCTCGGTCGCGCGTCAGACCGACAGCGACGTCGACAGCCTCGAACAAGCGGTCGAAGCCTTCGAGAAATCGCTGCTGGAAAAACTCTACGTCAGCTACCCCTCGACCCGCCAACTGGCCAGTCGCCTGCAAACCTCGCACACGGCCATCGCCCATCGACTGCGCAAGTACGGCATCTCCAACAAACTTTAAGCCTTGCTCGATCAACCCTGTGGGAGCGGGCTTGCTCGCAAAGGCGTCGTGTCAGTCGTCATAGATTTCACCTGATCCAGCGTCTTCGCGAGCAAGCCCGCTCCCACAGGGGTAATGCTCCGGATTTTAAAATCCGCTCAAAAACGACCTGCATCTGTACTGAAAGCGCTACAGCGGAACGATATCGCTACACACTCCTCTGATCACCGCTGTGCAAGGCTTTGATCCCGTTAAGCTTTTTTCCTTGCCCTACGCTGTAGCGATTTCGCTACAGACGCGCCATCACTCAATCAACACAAAACTCTCAAATCATTGATTTATAACGATAAATCAACATTGGCCGTGTTCTTGCTAACTAACCCCTCATAAATAAGGGCTTTACCGCCCCAAGCCTTCCACCGCGTCCACCAGACGAGTCTGGCCCCCTGAGGAGTTTCCATGAGCGAGTTGCGTTTTACTGAAGATCACGAATGGCTGCGCACTGAAGCTGACGGCAGCGTTACTGTCGGCATCACTGCTTTCGCGCAGAACGCCCTGGGCGACGTGGTGTTCGTGCAACTGCCTGAGTTGCAGGCTTACGAGAAAGGCGCTGAAGCCGCCACCGTGGAATCAGTGAAAGCCGCCAGCGGCGTATACATGCCCCTCGACGGTGAAGTCCTGGCCACCAACCCAGCGCTGGAAGACAGCCCTGAACTGGTCAACGAAGATCCGCTGGGCGAAGGCTGGTTCTTCCGCTTCCAGCCAGCCGATGCTTCGGCCGTCGCCAAACTGCTCGATCAAGACGCCTACGACCGTCTGATCAAAGCCCAAGCCGAAGCCTGAGGAGACCTGTCATGACTCAAGTAAACCTTGGCACCGCCAACGAATTCATCGCCCGTCACATCGGCCCGCGCGCCGGTGACGAACAAGCCATGCTCAACAGCCTGGGGTTCGATTCGCTTGAAGCCCTGAGCGCCAGCGTCATCCCGGAAAGCATCAAGGGCACCAGCGTGCTCGGCATGGACGACGGCCTGAGCGAAGCCGACGCCCTGGCGATGATCAAATCCATCGCTGACAAAAACCAGTTGTTCAAAACCTACATCGGCCAGGGCTACTACAACTGCCACACGCCGTCGCCGATCCTGCGTAACCTCCTGGAAAACCCGGCCTGGTACACCGCTTACACCCCGTACCAACCAGAAATTTCCCAGGGTCGCCTCGAAGCGCTGCTGAACTTCCAGACCCTGATCAGCGACCTCACCGGCCTGCCAATCGCAAACGCGTCCCTGCTCGACGAAGCCACCGCCGCTGCCGAAGCCATGACCTTCTGCAAACGCCTGAGCAAGAACAAGGGCAGCCACCAATTCTTCGCCTCGATCCACAGCCACCCGCAAACCCTCGACGTGCTGCGCACCCGTGCCGAGCCGCTGGGCATTGACGTTGTGGTGGGCGATGAGCGTGAACTGACCGACGTCACCCCATTCTTCGGCGCACTGCTGCAATACCCAGCCAGCAACGGTGATGTGTTCGACTACCGCGAACTGACCGAACGCTTCCACGCGGCCAACGCTTTGGTGGCCGTGGCGGCCGATCTACTGGCCCTGACCCTGCTGACCGCTCCAGGCGAGTTCGGCGCTGACGTTGCTATCGGCAGCGCTCAACGTTTCGGCGTGCCGCTGGGCTTCGGTGGCCCGCACGCGGCTTACTTCTCGACGAAAGATGCGTACAAGCGCGACATGCCGGGCCGTCTGGTCGGTGTGTCGGTTGACCGTTTCGGCAAGCCAGCGCTGCGTCTGGCGATGCAGACCCGCGAGCAACACATCCGTCGCGAGAAAGCCACCTCCAACATCTGCACCGCGCAAGTGCTGCTGGCCAACATCGCCAGCATGTACGCCGTCTACCACGGCCCGAAAGGCCTGACCCAGATCGCCAACCGCGTGCATCACCTGACCGCGATTCTCGCCAAGGGCCTGACTGCGCTGGGCCTGAAGGTCGAGCAGGAGAGCTTCTTCGACACCCTGACAGTGGCTACCGGCGCGCTAACCGCTGCGCTGCACGACAAGGCTCACGCCCAGCAGATCAACCTGCGCGTCGTCGATGCTCAGCGTGTCGGTCTGTCGGTTGACGAAACCACCGCTCAGGCTGATATCGAAACCCTGTGGAGCGTCTTCGCCGACGGCAAAACCCTGCCAGACTTCGCCGCCCTCGCCGCCACCGTGCAGAGCACCATTCCTGCTGCGCTGGTACGCCAGTCGCCGATCCTCAGCCACCCGGTGTTCAACCGCTATCACTCGGAAACCGAGCTGATGCGCTACCTGCGCAAACTGGCGGACAAGGACCTGGCGCTGGATCGCACCATGATCCCGCTGGGCTCGTGCACCATGAAACTCAACGCCGCCAGCGAAATGATCCCGGTGACCTGGGCCGAGTTCGGCGCCCTGCACCCGTTCGCGCCAGCCGCACAAAGCGCCGGTTATCAGCAACTGACCGACGAACTGGAAGCGATGCTCTGCGCCGCCACCGGTTACGACTCGATCTCGCTGCAACCGAACGCCGGTTCGCAAGGTGAATACGCAGGTCTGCTGGCGATCCGTGCCTATCACCAGAGCCGCGGTGATGACCGTCGCGACATCTGCCTGATCCCGTCGTCCGCCCACGGCACCAACCCGGCCACTGCCAATATGGCCGGCATGCGCGTGGTCGTGACCGCGTGCGACGCTCGCGGTAACGTCGACATCGAAGACCTGCGCGCCAAAGCCCTCGAGCACCGCGAACACCTCGCCGCGCTGATGATCACCTACCCCTCGACCCACGGCGTGTTCGAAGAAGGCATCCGCGAAATCTGCGGGATCATTCATGACAACGGCGGCCAGGTGTACATCGACGGCGCCAACATGAATGCCATGGTCGGCCTTTGCGCGCCGGGCAAGTTCGGCGGCGACGTGTCGCACCTGAACCTGCACAAAACCTTCTGCATCCCCCACGGCGGTGGCGGCCCGGGCGTTGGCCCGATTGGCGTCAAGTCGCACCTGACGCCGTTCCTGCCGGGCCACGCCCAGATGGAGCGCAAGGAAGGCGCGGTCTGCGCAGCACCGTTCGGCAGCGCGAGCATTCTGCCGATCACCTGGATGTACATTCGCATGATGGGCGGTGCGGGTCTCAAGCGCGCTTCGCAACTGGCGATCCTCAACGCCAACTACATTTCCCGTCGCCTCGAAGAGCACTACCCAGTGCTGTACACCGGCAGCAACGGTCTGGTGGCGCACGAATGCATCCTTGATCTGCGCCCGTTGAAAGACAGCAGCGGCATCAGCGTCGATGACGTTGCCAAGCGCCTGATCGACTTCGGCTTCCACGCCCCGACCATGTCGTTCCCGGTCGCCGGCACGCTGATGATCGAGCCGACCGAAAGCGAATCCAAAGAAGAACTGGACCGCTTCTGCGACGCCATGATCCGCATCCGCGAAGAAATCCGCGCGGTGGAAAACGGCACCTTGGACAAGGACGACAACCCGCTGAAGAATGCGCCGCACACCGCAGCCGAACTGGTTGGCGAGTGGACTCACCCGTACAGCCGCGAGCAAGCGGTGTATCCGGTGGCGTCGTTGATCGAAGGCAAATACTGGCCGCCGGTCGGTCGCGTCGACAACGTGTTTGGCGACCGCAACCTGGTCTGTGCCTGCCCGTCGATCGAAAGCTACGCTTAAACCAGTGTGGGGGCATTTATTTGCCCCCACTCTCAACAACACCACAGATCCAATGTGGGAGCGGGCTTGCTCGCGAATGCGGTGAATCAGTCACATTTATATTGGATGACCCACCGAATTCGCGAGCAAGCCCGCTCCCACAGGCAATGCTACAAGCCTGATATTTCGCCAATTCCTATAACAAGAAACCGGAGAACCACTCATGTCGTTAAGCGTGTTCGACCTGTTCAAGATTGGCATCGGCCCCTCCAGCTCCCACACTGTCGGCCCGATGCGCGCCGCTGCGCGCTTCGCTGAAGGGCTGCGCCGGGAAAACCTGCTGACTGCCACAGCGAGTGTCCGCGTCGAGCTGTACGGCTCGCTCGGCGCCACCGGTAAAGGCCACGGCAGCGACAAAGCCGTGCTGCTTGGCCTTGAAGGCGAGCACCCGGACACCGTCGACACCGAAACCGTCGCCTCCCGCCTGCAAGAAATCCGCAGCAACGCTCGCCTGAATCTGCTCGGCGAACACAGCATCGCGTTCAACGAGAAAGAACATCTGGCGATGATCCGCAAGCCGCTGGCCTATCACCCCAACGGCATGATCTTCCGAGCCTTCGACGCGGCGGGCATCCAGATCCGCAGCCGCGAGTACTACTCGGTCGGTGGGGGTTTTGTCGTCGATGAAGACGCTGCCGGTGCCGATCGCATCGTCGAAGACGCCACACCGCTGACCTTCCCGTTCAAAAGCGCCAAGGACTTGCTCGGTCATTGCAGCACCTATGGTCTGTCGATCAGCCAAGTGATGCTGACCAACGAGAGCGCCTGGCGCCCGGAAGCGCAAACCCGTGCTGGCCTGCTGAACATCTGGCAGGTGATGCAGGACTGCGTGGCGGCGGGCTGCCGCAACGAAGGGATTTTGCCCGGTGGTTTGAAGGTCAAACGGCGCGCGGCGGCGCTGCATCGGCAACTGTGCAAGAACCCGGAATCAGCGTTGCGCGACCCATTATCAGTGCTCGACTGGGTCAACCTTTATGCGCTGGCGGTCAACGAAGAAAACGCCAATGGCGGACGCGTGGTGACGGCACCCACCAACGGTGCGGCGGGGATCATTCCGGCTGTGCTGCATTACTACATGCGCTTTATTGCCGGCGCCAATGAAGACGGTGTGGTGCGTTTTCTGCTGACCGCGGCGGCCATCGGCATTCTGTACAAGGAAAACGCTTCGATCTCAGGCGCCGAAGTCGGATGTCAGGGCGAAGTCGGCGTGGCCTGTTCAATGGCGGCCGGCGCGTTGTGCGAAGTGCTGGGCGGCAGTGTGCAGCAAGTCGAGAACGCGGCGGAAATCGGCATGGAACACAACCTCGGCCTGACCTGCGACCCGATTGGCGGGTTGGTGCAGGTGCCGTGCATCGAGCGCAACGCCATGGGCTCGGTGAAAGCAATCAATGCGGTGCGCATGGCCATGCGTGGCGACGGGCAGCATTTCGTCTCGCTCGACAAGGTCATCCGCACCATGCGCCAGACCGGCGCCGACATGAAAAGCAAATACAAGGAGACCGCCCGCGGCGGTCTGGCGGTCAACATTATCGAATGCTGATGCTTGCGCATCGGCGGCTGCACATTTTTCAGGAGTTGAAGATGTCTACCGAACAACTGTCGAAAACCCCGCTGCACGCTCTGCACATCGAACTCGGCGCACGCATGGTGCCATTCGCCGGCTACGACATGCCGGTGCAATACCCGCTGGGCGTGATGAAGGAACACCAACACACCCGCGAGCAGGCCGGACTGTTCGACGTCTCGCACATGGGCCAGATTCGTCTGACAGGTGCCAATGCCGCCAAGGCCCTGGAAACGTTGGTGCCTGTAGACATCATCGATCTGCCAGTAGGCATGCAGCGTTACGCGATGTTCACCAACGAGAGCGGCGGCATTCTCGATGACCTGATGGTGGCCAACCTCGGTAACGACGAGTTGTTCCTCGTGGTCAACGCCGCGTGCAAGGATCAGGATCTGGCTCACCTGCAAAAACACATCGGCGATCAGTGCACCATTACGGAGCTGTTCGAAGCGCGCGCCCTGCTCGCCCTGCAAGGTCCGGCGGCCGTCACCGTGTTGGCGCGCCTTGCTCCGCAAGTGGCGCAGATGACCTTTATGCAGTTCGCCCGCGTCAATCTGCTGGGCATCGACTGCTTTGTCAGCCGTTCGGGTTACACCGGTGAAGACGGTTACGAAATATCGGTGCCGGCCACCGATGCCGAAAAACTCGCCCGCGCCTTGCTGGCTGAACCGGACGTTCAGGCCATCGGCCTCGGCGCTCGTGATTCGCTGCGCCTGGAAGCCGGCCTGTGCCTGTACGGCCACGACATGAACACCGAAACCACACCCATTGAAGCCAGCCTGCTGTGGGCGATCTCCAAGCCACGTCGCGCCGATGGCGCGCGGGCCGGCGGTTTCCCGGGGGCGGAGATCGTTTTCGCACAGCAACACAATGGCGTCGCCCGTAAGCGCGTCGGCCTGCTGCCGCAGGAACGTACGCCGGTGCGTGAAGGCGCAGAAATCGTCAACGAGGCGGGCGACATCATCGGCAGCGTGTGCAGCGGCGGCTTCGGACCGACCCTGGGTGGGCCGTTGGCGATGGGTTACCTCGACAGCGCGTATGTCACGCTTGAGACACCGGTGTGGGCAATTGTTCGTGGGAAAAAGGTGCAAATGCTTGTAAGCAAAATGCCATTTGTTCCACAACGCTACTATCGCGGCTGATTGACTGTTTCTATAAGTAACGCGATTGCGTTATGCGTGCACTAATGTGTAACGCAATCGCCATAAAACAGTGCATCCTCTATCAATCGATTCGAATATGAACGTTGCTTATAACGTTCGAAAACAACTGAACAAGCTCATCATCTAAGCCTGTACTAACGAATCGATTAAGTTCCTGCAAGCTCAGCAAAACCGGGCACTTCACAGGGCTTGTTTTTTCTCCCGAAGTTGGCGTAGAGTTTCTCCACTGTGTTTGCATGGGTCAGCTTGGAATCGTGACCTGGGCAGTAGCCTACAAGTTAGCTACATCCCGTTCGACGTCTTCTTACTCTCCTGCAACCAGCCCCAGTACTCTTTCATTAGAAGGAGACTGTCATCAATTTTTTGCGTCAAAGGAAATAAGAAATGTCCACACGTCAGAGCGGTACCGTCAAGTGGTTTAACGACGAGAAAGGTTTTGGTTTTATCACTCCAGAAAGCGGTCCGGATCTGTTCGTGCATTTCCGTGCCATTCAGGGCAACGGCTTCAAAAGCCTGAAAGAAGGCCAGAAAGTGACTTTCGTTGCTGTGCAGGGCCAGAAAGGCATGCAGGCTGACGAAGTACAAGCAGAAGCCTGATCTTCTGTAACGAAAAAGCCCCTGATATTGATATCAGGGGCTTTTTTGTGTGCGCGAATCCGTAAAATGGCGCTTCCATTTGCGTCCAGAGGCTGCCATGTCGAAACATCTGCTCACTCCCCAGGGCGACTTTCCTGCCGTTGGCCTTGGCCGTCGACTGGCAGCGATGTTCTATGACTTCCTGCTGTGTACTGCCCTGCTGATCGTCACTGGCGGCATCTACAAGATGATTCAGGCCGCAATCATCGGCGAAGAACGCCTGCGCGTGATGACCGACGCTGGGAAACTGGACGGCGATCCGCTGTACTCAACGGTGTTGCTGCTGGTGCTGTTTGCGTTCTTTGCCAAGTTCTGGACCCATGGCGGGCAGACGCTGGGCATGCAGGTATGGGGCCTTCGTGTGCAAAACAGCAATGGCACGGCAATCAGCCTGTGGCAGGCGTTGCTGCGGTTTATGGTGTCGATCGCGTCGTGGCTGTGCCTGGGCCTGGGATTCTTCTGGTCGCTGTTCGACAAGCAGAAACGCACGTGGCATGACATCTATTCCGATACCCGCATCGTCCGGATTCCTAAAAAGAACAAATAATTCCCAAACACCGAAAACCAAAGTGGGAGCGGGCTTGCTCGCGAAAGCGGTGTATCAGTCTCTATTTGAGTCGACTGAGGCACCGCTTTCGCGAGCAAGCCCGCTCCCACAGTTTTTTTTGCGTAGCAGAAAGATCTCAGGCGTTACCGGCCAACTTCATCCGCGCCGCGTGGGTGAAATCCAGCATGCGCTTGAGCGGCCGAATCGCCTGCGGAATCAGCGCCGGATCAACAAAGATCTCGTTCGTCCCTTCCTTCAAGCTCTTGAGCGTGCGCTCAAGGGTGTTCATGGCCATCCACGGGCAATGTGCGCAACTGCGGCACGCTGCGCCGTTACCGGCCGTTGGCGCCTCAATGAAGACCTTGTCCGGGCACAACTGCTGCATCTTGTAGAAGATACCTCGGTCGGTGGCGACGATCAGCGTCTTGTTCGGCAGGCTCTGCGCGGCAGCAATTAACTGGCTGGTAGAGCCAACGGCGTCTGCCAGTTCAATCACCGCCGTCGGCGATTCCGGGTGCACCAGAATGGCTGCGTCCGGGTACAACGCCTTCATGTCTTCGAGTTGCTTGGACTTGAACTCTTCGTGAACGATGCAAGCACCGTCCCACAGCAGCATGTCGGCGCCGGTCTTGCGCTGGATGTAGGTGCCCAGATGCTTGTCCGGCCCCCAGATGATGGTCTCGCCGTTGTCCATCAGGCTTTCGACGATCTCCAGCGCGCAACTCGACGTCACGACCCAGTCAGCCCGAGCCTTAACGGCTGCGGAGGTGTTGGCATACACCACCACCGTGCGCTCCGGATGTTGATCGCAGAACGCCGAAAACTCGTCGACCGGGCAACCCAGATCCAGCGAACACGTCGCGTCCAGGGTTGGCATCAGCACACGTTTTTCAGGATTGAGAATCTTCGCGGTCTCGCCCATGAACTTCACACCGGCCACCACTACAGTCTTGGCCGGGTGGGCGTTGCCGAAGCGAGCCATCTCCAGGGAGTCGGACACACAGCCGCCGGTTTCTTCGGCCAGGGCCTGAATCACCGGATCGCAATAAAAGTGGGCCACCAGCACCGCGTCCTGAGCCTTGAGCTCGGCGGCAATGGCGGAACGGTAGTAGGCCTCTTCCTCGGCAGTCAGCGGTTTGGGCTGTTTGGCATCGAGGTGGGCTTGAACCAGAAGGCGTTCGGAAATCTGCGTCATGTTCGCAAGACCTGCAGGCGCTTTCGCGCGAAAGTCGAGTATACACCCGGCTCCGGACCGCTTGAGGGTACCGCCGGGAGAGTGAGTAGTGTCAGGCACGGACAACGTTGAAGCTGCGCAAGGCTACAGAATATCCGGAGGATACAAAAGATGATTCTGACCTGCGTCAGAACGGTGGGCAGTGAAAGAACATGTGCCCGAATTGCAGGCAAAAAAAAACCCGGAAATCCTCACTTTCGTGGGCCTTCCGGATTTTCTAAACCGCCAAAAATGGTGGGTCGTGTGGGATTCGAACCTACGACCAATTGGTTAAAAGCCAACTGCTCTACCAACTGAGCTAACGACCCGCTGTGTGGTGGCGCGTATAATACTGATTTTTAAGGACTATTCAACACCTTTTTTAAAATAATCAAAAATAAGGTGTTGGATCGCTCACGCCAGCCGCTGCAAAGCCTTCCGCACGCAGGCGGCAGCTGTCGCATTTGCCGCATGCACGGCCGTCATCATCGGCCTGATAGCAGGAAACAGTCAGCCCATAATCAACGCCCAGCTTCACGCCCGCCTGGACGATTTGCGCCTTGCTTAGATTCTGCAACGGTGCCTGAATGCGAAAGCCGTTGCCCTCAACGCCGGCTTTAGTCGCCAGATTGGCCATACGCTCGAACGATTCAATGAACTCGGGACGGCAATCCGGGTAGCCGGAGTAATCCACCGCGTTGACGCCAATAAAAATGTCTCGCGCGCCAAGCACTTCCGCCCAACCCAACGCGAGCGACAGGAAAACGGTATTGCGCGCCGGCACGTACGTAACCGGAATACCCTCGCCCAACTCCTGTGGAATGTCGATGCTGGTGTCGGTCAGCGCCGAACCGCCCATGCCATTCAGGTTCAAGCCGATCACTTTGTGCTCAACCACGCCCAAGTCGCGGGCAACACGCGCAGCGGCATGCAGTTCGGCGTGCGAACGCTGACCGTAATCAAAACTCATGGTGTAGCAGCTATAGCCTTCGGCCCTGGCCATGGCCACGACGGTCGCCGAGTCCAGCCCGCCAGACAGCAAGATGACCGCGCGCTTTTCAATCGTGTTCAGTTGCTCAGTCATATCAGCGCCCCGGCTCGTCATTCCAAAGATATTTATGCAGTTGCAATTGAAGGCGTACAGGCAGGTTGTCCGCCACCACCCAGTCCGCCAGATCCCGTGCATTCAAGTCATGGTGACTTGGCGAAAACAAGACTTCGCCAGCGCGTCGATCAAGACCGTACTGGATCAGCTTGGATACCGCCCAGTCGTAGTCTTCCCGCGAGCAGATGACAAACTTCACCTGATCGTTGGGAGTCAGCCGTTCGATGTTCTCATAAAGATTGCGATGAGCTTCTTTCGAACCTGGAGTTTTCAGATCGACCACGCGACTGACGCGCGGATCCACTGCCGAGATGTCTAGGGCACCACTGGTTTCCAGCGAGACCTCGTAACCGGCATCACACAACTGTTTAAGCAAAGGAATGGCATTCGGCTGCGCCAAAGGCTCACCGCCAGTGACACAGACATAGCGCGGACGATACCCGGCTACTTGCGCGAGGATATCGTCGAGGGTGCGAATCGTACCGCCAGTGAACGCATAGGCGCTGTCGCAGTACTGGCAACGCAAGGGGCAACCGGTCAGGCGCACAAAAACGGTGGGCAGCCCGGCAGTCCGCGTTTCCCCCTGCAACGAGTAGAAAACTTCGGTAATTCTCAATGTGTCTTGCATAGTCGCCACGGGCGTAACAGCTAAACAGGCTGTCCGCCTCCGTCAGGCACTTCAGGCAGCCTCGCCAACGCGCAGGCCTCAAGAAGCGTGTTTCAGAAAAAGGGCGTGAATTCTAACGAAAAAACCCGCGACAGGCGCGGGTTTCTTCAAAACAGTCAAACAGGCTTACATGCGCTGCAGATCGCGTTGAGCCAACTGAGCGGCGGATGTGCCCGGATATTGGGCGACCACCTGCTGCAGAATGCCTTTCACCTTGTCGGTATGACCGAGGCGGCGCTCTACATCAGCCAGCTTGTACAGCGAGTCCGGCACTTTGGCGTGCTTGGGATATAGCTGCGAAACCTTGGCGAAAGCCTGACCCGCACCTTGCAGATCGCCCTTTGCCAGGTTCACCTCACCCAACCAGTACTGGGCATTGCCCGCGTATTGGCTGTTCGGGTATTTGCGCAGGAACGCGGCAAAAGCCTGGCTGGCCTTGTCGAAATCCTTGGCTTTGATCAGGTCAAAAGCGGCATCGTAATACAGCTTTTCCTTGGCCGGATCAGCCGGTTCGCTACTTGCAGCAGGCGCTTGGCCAGCCGCACCGGCAGCAGCACTTGCGTCGCCACCGGCAGAAGAATTCTCAGGAGTCGCGGCAGGTGTAGCACCGGATCCTATGCGCCGATCAAGATCCTGGTATCGCTCCAGGGATTCTTGCTTCATGCGCGCAACCTGATTCTGCAGTTCTTCAATCACACCTTGCTGGCGCGATATCTGATCCTGCATTTGTTGCAGTTGATTGAACAGCATGCCCTGTGCCGAGGTAGGGGCCGAAGCCGCTCCCCCGGCATAGGCGCCGTTCGTACCGTAACCCGCAGGCGGATAACTACTCCCGCTATTGTTATAACCGGAGTTGTCATCGACCACAGGAACCGCAGCCCACGCCGCAAGCGGCGCGAGGCTGAGAGC